>JAYUGN010000193.1:0-4958 GCA_043767605.1 Gammaproteobacteria bacterium | reverse complement strand
AGCGCGTGTGGGTGCACACCTGCTCGCTCGACCACGCGGCCGCGCGCTCGAATTACGAGGCGCGCGGCATGGCGCAGTACAAGGAAGTCACGGTGCTGAAGGAAGTGGCAGAGATTCCGCCGGGACCGTGGCCCGGCGCCAGCGCCCCTCACCCTGACCCTCGCACATGATCCAGTCCGAGTGGGCGATCTTCGGCACGGTTGCGCTCGCGCACCTGCTCGCGGTGGCGAGCCCCGGTCCGGATTTCGCGATGGTCGTGCGCCAGTCGCTGGCCTTCGGCCGCACCGCCGGCGTGTGGACCGCGGGCGGCATCGGCAGCGGGATCTTCTTCCACGTGGCCTATGGACTGTTCGGCCTGGGCTGGCTCACGCACCGCTATCCGCAATCGCTCACGCTGCTCGGCGTCGCCGGCGCGCTGTTCCTGCTGTGGATGGGCAGCCAGGCCGTGCGCGCGAAACCGATGCCCGACTCGACGCCCGAGGAATTGCCGCCGCCGCAGCCCGGCGACTACGCGAAGTTCTTCGGCATCGGCGTGCTGACCAATGTGCTGAACCCCAAGGCGATCCTGTTCTTCGTCGCTTTGTTCACGGCCGTGATCACCGGGCCGGTCTCGGCCGGCATGAAGATCGCGCTGGGCCTGTGGATCCCGTTCAGCACCTTCGGCTGGTTCACGTTTGTCGCGCTGATGCTCGGCAACCCGGCCACGCGCAAGCGCCTGCGCCATGTCGCCCACTGGATCGACCGCGCGATGGGCGCGGTGCTGCTGCTGCTCGGCAGCGGGATGCTGCTCAGCCTGCTGCGCTGAAAAGAAAAGGGGTCGCAGTCCTTTTCCTTCTACGGCTCCATCCGCGCGAGTTCCTCGCGCAACACGTCTTCCGCGGTGCGCGTGCGGCCGTCGGGATAGCGGATCAGGTAGGCCTCGCCCGAGACGTAGGAATGCGACGCGCACAGCTTGATGAAATCGTCGGCCGTCTTCACGCGGTCACCGGCCTTCTCGCGCTTGAGCTGCAGGTGCTCCGCCGCCTTGTCCGGGCCGTATTCGCTGCCATTGCGGATGAACACCGTGCCCTGCAGGTGCGCGACATAGGCAATCAGGCGGTCGATCTTCTGCGCCTCGCTCAGCGCGGACACGGCACCACCCGAGGTGGAGTCGGCCATCGCCACGGCTGGCACAGCGGCAGGCCTGGTTTCCGCAGCCGGCCCCGCGGCCATGTTCGACGGCTCGCCGGCGCCGAAGCTCATGGGCTCTTTCTTCCGGGACGCGCCCGCCTCTGCGCGGGCCTGCATCGCACCCTGCGCCTGCGCGCGCGCATAGCGTTCCTGCAGCACTGCCGGCGGCGGCGCGGTCGCCTTCGCTGCAAGCACATCCGCCGGGGCCGCCAGCGCGGGCCTGGCCGGCGCGTCCGCTTTCTCGAGGGCGGCAGTGGCCGGCCCGGCTGTTCGAGGACTTTCCGGCACCGGCTTGGCTTCATGCACGTTCCAGGCGAGGTTGACGCCAAGGATCAGCGAGGCCGCCAGCGCCACCGGCGCGAGGACCTTCGACAGGCCGGGCTTCGCGCGGACCTCTCGCTTCGCGGCGGCAAGAATCGCGTCGTCGAGCTCCGGCGGCGCGGTTTCGCGGCCCGCCTCCTGGTAGAGGTGCGAGAGCTTGCTGTCGCCCTTCAGGTACTTCTCGAGCTCGCGGTCCTTGTCAGTCATCGCTCTCATCCTCGAAAAGGGCTTCGCGCAATTTCGCCAGCGCATAGCGCAGGCGGCTCTTCACCGTCTCGCGGCCCACGCCCTGGATTTCCGCAATCTGCTCCAGCGTCAGGTCCTGCTCCTCGCGCAGCACGATGATCTCGCGCTGCTCGGCCGGCAGCATGGCCAGCGCGCGCAGCAGCGCCGACGCCTGCGACTGGCGCGCAACCATGTGGTCGGGACGCTCGGACTCCGGCGCCGGCAATTCCTCCGGCACTTCCACGGTCGGGCGCTGCGCGCGGAAATGATCCATCAGGCGGTTGCGCGCGAGCTTGAACAGATAGGCGCCGAACGGCGCATCGGGACGGTAGCGGCTGCGGGCCTGGATCAGGTTTTTCCAGGTGTCCTGGAAGATCTCGGCGGCGACGTCGGGCGAGGCGCTGGCCCGCAGCAGGTAGCGATACAGCGCGTCTTTGTGGCGGCGATACAGCGGCTCGAACGCCGCTGCATCGCCCGCCGCATATGCCTGCATCAGGGCCTCGTCGCTCAGTCAGCTGACTCCGTGTGGCCATTCGCCGCGTGCATTGAGAGGGATTGCGCGAGCTCGACCAGCTGCACGAATTCGCCCTTCCAGCCCTGCGCATCGTCGCCGCGCGCGCTGCGCGCGAGCTTCAGCACGTCGTCGTAGCCATAGTGCCCAGTGTAACGGCCGCCGCGCAGGACCTGGCCGAAAGCCGAGACCGCCGCGGCGAAGCGCAGCGACTCGCTGGCCGCCGTCATCTCGCCCACCGCATCGGCCCGCGTGATCGCACGCTCGATCAGCTTGCTGGTATCGCCTTCGGGAGCTTTGTAGCGGAGCTTGAGCCAGGCGATTTCCTGCTGGGCTTCGCTGCGCTCAGCCCAGCCTACGGACCTGCGCTCAGCCCAGCCTACGGACCTTTGCTCAGCCCAGCCTACGGTTCCGCCACCGCCGAAATGCAGCGGATCAACATGCTCGCCACCGGAGCCCTTCAGCGTCACTTCGTACAGCGCCGTCACCGAGTGGCCCGCACCGATCTCGCCGGCGTCCACCGCATCGTTGTTGAAGTCCTCGCGCTTGAGCGCGCGGTTTTCATAGCCGATCAGGCGGTACTCGGAGACCACGGCCGGGTTGAACTCGACCTGGATCTTCACGTCCTTGGCGATGGTCTGCAGCGTGGCGGCGCGGCTCTGCACCAGCGCGCGGCGCGCTTCCTGCAGGCCATCCACGTACGTGTAGTTGCCGTTGCCGGCATCGGCGAGCTGCTCCATCAGCTGGTCGTTGTAGTTGCCGGTGCCGAAGCCCAGCGTCGACAGCGCGACGCCCGACTTGCGCTTCTCCTCGACCAGGTCCTTGAGCTGCTCGAAGTCCACCGTGCCGACGTTGAAGTCGCCGTCGGTTGCGATCAGCACGCGGTTGATGCCGCCCTTGAGGTAGCCCTGCTCGGCCAGCGAGTACGCCAGGCGGATGCCTTCGCCGCCGTTGGTGCTGCCGCCGGCCTCGAGGTGCTCGAGCGCGGCAAGGATCTTCGCCTTCTCGTTGCAGTGCGTCGGCGGCAACACCACGCCCGAGGAGCCGGCGTAGACCGCGAGCGACAGCGTGTCGCGCGACGACAATTCGTTGACCAGCAACTTGAGGCTGCTCTTCACCAGCGGCAACTTGTCGGCGCTGCTCATCGAGCCCGACACGTCCACGAGAAACACGAGGTTCGACGGCGGCAACGCACCTTCCGGCTGCCAGCCCTTCAGGCCCACGCGCAGCAACTGCGTCTTCGCGTTCCACGGCGTGGGCGCGAGCTGCGTGTACACCGCGAACGGCGTGCGGCGATCCTTCGGCGGCGCGTAGCCGTAGTCGAAGTAATTGATCATCTCCTCGACGCGCACGGCGTCCTGCCGCGGCAGCGCGCCGTCGCGCAGGAAGCGGCGCAGGTTCGAATAGCTGCCGGTGTCCACGTCGATGCTGAAAGTGGAGACCGGGTTCTCGGCGACGCGGATCACCGAACCGTCCTCGAGGTGCGCGTAGGTCTCGCGGTCCTGCTCCATCGGCGCGTAACGGCTGCCGCCCAGCACGTCGGCGCGGGCGAAGGATTCCAGCATCGGTGCGGAGGGCGCAGGCATTCCCGAGGGCGCGATCATCGCCTTGGCGGCGGAGCGATTCGCGGCGGCGCCGTCAACCACACCTGCAGCCATCTCTTTTTTCTCCAGATCGTGCGTGCGCGCTTCACTGATCGCGACACGCGCCTGATCCTGAGCCTGCTCGATGCGGGGCGGCGGTGGCGTGACTTGCGCGTGCTGCTCTTCGGGCTGGGGGGGCTGGGGCGCGGCGCAGGCCACGACGAGGACCGCGGTGGCGACGAGGACGGCGAGTTTCTGTTGCACGGGAGGCTCCTGGTGTAGACGGGGTCTACTCCCATGAACGGCCCAAGTGCCCCAGTGGGGTTAACCCTCACCCCCGCTCGCGGCCCCGCGGCCTTTGGCCGCGGCCCTCACCCCCGCGGCCTCTCACCCCCGCGACCCCTCACCCGGCTCGCTACGCGAGCCACCCTCTCCCGCAAGCGGGAGAGGGAATTCAGGCGCGAGTCGGCTTGGCGATCGCGCGCCAGAGCATCTCGAACAGCACGTTGGCCTGCTCGGACAGCGGCTTCTTCTGGCCGCGGTGGATGTACATCTGCACCAGCCGGCCCAGCACGCCGAGGATGTAGTCGAGCAGGATTTTTTCGTCCACCTGGTCGTTGAGGATGCCGCGCGTGCGGCCCTCGTTCAGCACCTTCATGAACGCGCCCATCAGGTGCGGGCTCTGCCAGGCCTCGGTGCGGCGCCAGGTGTTGAGGTACACCGAGCTCATGATCAGCTGCGCGACCTGCGGATTCTTCTCGAAGAAATCCAGCACGACCCAGAACACCTTGCGCAGTTTTTCCTTGTAGTCCTCGATCCCCTGCAGGTGATCGATCATCCGGTGTGCAAGCTTTCCCAGCCAGGTCTCGAGGCTGGAGAACAGCAGCGTTTCCTTGCCGCCGTAGTACTTGTAGATCGTCTGCAGCGAGACATTCGCCGCGCGCGCGATCTCGATCAGGCCGACCTTGTGGAATTCGCGGCCGGAGAACACGTCAAGCACGGCCTGCTCGATGCGCGCCCGCGTTTGCGCGTCGAGTTCGCTCGGGTCGTGCTCACGGGTTTCGCCTTCGTCCGGGCGGTGCAATTGAACGGTCGTCATGGAGGTAATCCTGATTACGTTTTGGCGCAGTTGCAAGCCATCTTACCCA
>JAYUGN010000192.1:0-13516 GCA_043767605.1 Gammaproteobacteria bacterium | reverse complement strand
CACAGCGGCGGCCAGGCGGACCACAGCCAACGGCACAGGAAAAACGCGACGCCCGCGACCAGCGCGATGTTGAAGCCGGAGATGGCGACCAGGTGGCTGGTGCCCGTAGCCCGGAACACCTCCCAGTCTTGGCTCGTGATGGTGGACTCATCGCCCACCGTCAGCGCCGCGAGCACGGGCGCGGCCGGATGTTTCGGCAAGGCGCGGGCGATGGCGTCCACGAGAACCTGCCGCCACTCGAGCACGCGGTCGCGCGAGGCGCAGTCCCTGCGCACGGCCTCGCGCACCGTGGCGGTGGCGCCGATGCGCGAGCGGAACATCCAGCCTTCGTAGTCGAAGCCGCCGGGGTTCAGCGAGCCGTGCGGCGTGCGCAGCCGCAGCGTGAAACGCCAGCATTCGCCGCCGCGCACGGCCGCGCCCTTGTCGTACCAGGCCACGCGGATGCGCCGCGGTACCGCGGCGTCGCGGGGCGCGTCGGGCGCGTCGGGCGCGAACAGGAAGCGCAGGCTCTGCGCATCGCGCTCCGGCAAGCTGGCGATGCGGCCCTCGAGCACGCGATCGCTGCCGTGCGCTGCCACCGGCCAGCGCTCGTCGAGCAGCCCTTGCGCGCGCCAGACCGTGAGCAGCACGCCGAGGACCGTCGCGGCCCACAGCGCGCGGCCGCGCCATGGCGCCAGCGCCGGCAGGCACGCCGCGGCGAGCACCGGTGCCGAGGGCAAGCCGGCGCAGAGATGCACGGCGATCACGCCGGCGGTGAAAGCAAGCGTTGCAGGGATCAGGCGATCCCCCGTTCTTATTATTGTTGTGGGGCTGCTGGGCTTCGCTACGCTCAGCCCAGCCTACGCAGGTTTCAACCTACATAGGTTTAAGCGTTCCGCTCTCCAAACGCAAAGTCCGGTCGAGCTTGGCCGCCAGCGCCAGGTCGTGCGTGACGACCACCAGGCTGGTGCCCAGTTCACGGTTCAGTTCCAGCATCAGGTCGAAGACCGACGCGGCGTTCTTCGCATCGAGGTTGCCGGTCGGCTCGTCGGCCAGCACGCAGGCCGGCTGCGTGACCAGCGCGCGGGCCACCGCCGCGCGCTGGCGCTCGCCGCCCGACAGCTCGCCCGGCTTGTGCTGCAGGCGCTCGCCCAGGCCCACGCGCTTGAGCAGCGCCCCGGCTCGTGCAGCGGCTTCCTTCACCGGCACCTTGCGGATCAGCAGCGGCATCGCCACGTTTTCCAGCGCGCTGAATTCCGAGAGCAGGTGGTGGAACTGGTAGACGAAGCCCAGCGCCTCGTTGCGCAGCTTGCCGCGGTCGGCTTCGCTCAGGCCGGTCATGCGGCGGCCCTGCACGGTGACTTCGCCCTGCGAGGCGCTGTCGAGCCCGCCGAGCAGGTGCAGCAGCGTGGACTTGCCGGCGCCCGAGGCGCCGACGATGGCCACGCGCTCGCCGCGCGCAATGTCGATGTCCACGCCGCGCAGCACGTCGAGGTCGAAGCGCGCGTCGCGGAAGGCCTTCGACAGCCCGCGCGCGGAGATGACTGGCCCCTCTCCCGCTTGAGGGCCCGCTTGTGGGCCCGCTTGTGGGCCCGCTTGTGGGCCCGCTTGTGGGAATGCGTGGCGCGAAGCGCCAGAGGGCTCATTCATAGCGCAGCGCCTCGGCCGGCTGCAGGCGCGAGGCGCGCCAGGCCGGGTACAGCGTGGACAGCAGGCCCAGCGCCAGCGACAGCAGGCTGATCTTCACCACGTCGCCGAGCTTCAATTCCGAGGGCAGGTCGCTGATGTAGTAGACGTCCGGCGACAGGAACTCGTTGCCGGTGAGTTTTTCCAGCAGCGGCACGATCGCCTCGACATTCAGCGCCAGCAGCACGCCCAGCGCCACGCCGATGAGCGTGCCGACAAAGCCGATGACCGAGCCCTGCACCATGAAGATGTGCATGATCGAGCGCGGCGAGGCGCCCAGCGTGCGCAGGATCGCGATGTCGGATTGCTTGTCCTGCACCACCATCACCAGGGTCGAGACGATGTTGAACGCGGCCACGCCGACGATCAGCGACAGGATGATGAACATCACCATCTTCTCGGTGCGCACGGCGCGGAAGAAGTTGGCGTGCTGGCGGGTCCAGTCCGAGACGAAGTAGACGCCCTCGAGCTGGTTGGCGAGGTCGCGCGCCACGCGCGGCGCCTGGAACAGGTCGTGCAACTTGAGCCGCACGCCGGTGACCGTGTCGCCCATGCGGTACAGCGCCTGCGCATCGGCGAGGTGCACCAGCACCAGGCCGCGGTCGAACTCGAACATGCCGATCTCGAAGATGCCGCTGACCGTGAAGCGCCGGAAGCGCGGCAGCACGCCGGCCGGCGTGACGCTGGCCTGCGGGATCATCAGGTCCACCTTGTCGCCCGCGTGCACGCCCAGCGCGCGCGCCAGCTCGCTGCCCAGCACCATGCGGAACTCGCCGGCCTTCAGGTCGTCGAGCGAGCCTTCCTTCATGTGCTTGCCGACGTCGGAGACCCGCGCCTCGTCAGCCGGCAGGATGCCGCGCATCATCGTGCCGGACAGCGCGCCGTTCATGCGCAGCATGCCCTCGCCTTCCACGTAGGGCGCCAGCGCCTCGATCTCGGGATTCTTCGCCGCCTTGGCCGACACGCTTTGCCAGTCCGGCAGGCCGGCGCTCTCGAAGCTCGAGATCGTCGCGTGCGACGCCATGCCCAGGATGCGCGTGCGCAGCTCGCGCTCGAAGCCGTTCATGACCGACAGCACGACGATCAGCGCCATCACGCCGACCGCGATGCCGAGCATCGAGACCAGCGAGATGAACGAGATGAAGTGGTTGCGGCGCTTGGCGCGCGTATAGCGCAGGCCGATCCACAATGAGAGGGGGTGACGCATAAGCGCGGGATTAGACCACAGCGGCGGGAAGCGTCGCGAACCGGCTCAGTTCTCCGCGCAGCCGTAGCCGCCGAGGACCTTGCCCTCGGCGGAGAACGCGAGCACGCAGTCGCCGAAGCGGCCGTAGTAGTCGTAGAACAGCGCGGCGGGATCCCCGCCCGCTGCCTCGAAGTCGTCGGTCACGGAATGCCGGAGCTTTCGCTGCTTCTCGAGGCTGCGGCCCTTGGCCTTCACCTCGGGCCAGTGCTGGATGAACGAGCGGAAAAAGAAGGGATCTTCGTATTCCGCCGTGCCGCCCATCATGGCCTGCAGGGCCACGCGGGCCTCTTCGTCCTCGTTGGCGGGCGGCGCGACGAACACGATCGGCGGCTGCGCGTCCGACAGCGTGGCGAGCGGGGCCATGTCGTAGGACTCCGTCTTCAGCGGCTCGGCGGTCACCGGGTGGAAGGCGCCGCCTTGCCAGCTCACGACGACCGGATGCTGGCTGTGAATGGCGTAGAAACCCCAGCCCAGCGCCGCCAGCTGCGCGATGCCGATGCAGGCCAGGTCGAACACGATCAGCTTGCGGGCCTTGAACGGGTTGAACACGATCAGGGTCAGCGTCGGCCCGAGCACGAGGTCCACGGCGGCCATGATCCGCACGCCCTGCCAGCCGCCGTCCACGCGGAAGTGGAAGCCGGGGTACCAGGCGACGAGGATCAGGTAGAGGGCGATCGCGAAGGCGATGCCGCTGAGGCAGAGGTGGATGCCGGCGGCGCGCAGCCGCATCGGCAGCGACTGGCGTAGCGAGGATGGTCTGGGTTCTGGGCCGCTCATGCGGCCGGGATATTAATGCGTGACGGCAGCCTTCGTCATGTCCCCACCCACGGCCACCACCAGCACCAGGACCCTGCCGGTGGCGTAGCCACAGCGGTGCAGCTTGCCGGCGAACAGGAACTCCTCCCACTCCCAGCTTTGCGGCCAGCTTTCGGCGTCCATCGACGCCTGGGTGCTCATCTGCATCTTGTCCATGGCCCGTCTCCCCGGAATGTTGTGTGTGCTGCTGGAGAAGGACTTTGCCGGGACCGGACCGGTGGAACTGTCGCCCAGCCAGCATTTGACGGGGAATTCAGGTCTGGCACAGTGGTCCCAAGGGCGACAAGAAAAGCCCGGCGCGAGGGGAGCATCCATGTCAGCCACCGATTTCGAGCGGCTCAGCCGCGATCCGGCGTTCCAGGAGATGTTCTGCAGCGGCCACCGCCGCAACGTGCCCAAGGGCAAGGTCATCCTCAACGAGGGCGATCCGCCGCGCAGCCTCTACTTCATCATGTCCGGCTCGGTGGCCGTGCAATTGATGAACTGGCACGGCCAGGAAGCCCTGCTGGCGCTGATGCATCCTGGCGATTTCTTCGGCGAGATGGGCCTGTTCCCGGGCATGAACTCGCGCTCGGCGAGCGTGGTCGCCGGCACCGAGTGCAACCTGCTCGAGATCCCCTACACCGCGTTCATCGAGCTTTCACGCAAGTACCCGAACCTTTGGCTCGAGCTGGCCGGCCAGCTGGCCGCTCGCCTGCGCTCGCTGAACCGCCGCATGGCCGAGATGCCGAAGATGCAGGCCAAGGACCGCATCTGGATCGTGGTCGCCGAGCTGGCCGAGAAAGTCGTCGGCCCCAAGGACCCGGACGGCATCCCGCTGCGCGTGCGGCGCGAGGACCTGGGCCAGCTCGCCGCCTGCTCGCGCGAGGCCGCCGGACTTGCGCTGCAGGAGCTCGAGACGGAAGGCCGCCTGAAGCTGCGCGGCCAGACCATCGTGGTGCTGCCGCGGTCGATCGAGAAAACCGCGGCCTAGGCTGGGCAAGCCAAGGCGTAGGCTGGGCTGAGCGCCGCGAAGCCCAGCAGCCAGATTCCAGCGCGCGCGGTAATGACGGAGCCCGGGGCCGGTGCTATAGTCGTCCTCAGGTTTACGGGCTAAGCGGCTTATGCGCAAAGACTTATTGATGATCGCGCTGGGGCTTTCCCTGATCTCGGTCCGGTCAGGTGCCGAAGCTTTGGCGATGCCGGAAAGCTCTTCCGCCGCGCTGTCGCAGCGCGCCAGCCTGCCCGCCAAGGGCACCCGCATGGCGGACGTCCAGAAGAAATTCGGTGAACCGGCTGCCAAGCAGCCCACGGTCGGCGGCGACACCGCCAAGCATCCTCCGATCACGCGCTGGGATTACGCCGGCTTCTCGGTGATCTTCGAGAAGGACAAGGTGATCGATGCGGTGATCCCCGGCGCGCCGCCGGCGATCTACCATCAGGAACAATTGCAGACCACGAACAACGCCCCGCCGATGCCGGGCGCGGCCGTGGCACCCGCTGCCGTACCTGAAGCGCCGGCCGCTGCCCCCGCACCGATGGAAGCGCCGGCCGAGACCGCGCCGCCAACCTCCGGCCCCGAGACCGCAGCGCCGGTCGCAACACCCGAGAATCCGAACCCGGATCGCCCGCCGCAGTAAACTGCGGCACCCCCTCGTTGTAAGACTTCCATGACCACTTTGTTGCCCGCTGAATGGGCGCCGCAGGCGTCCGTGTTGCTCACCTGGCCCCGCCGCGAAGGCGACTTCGCGCGCTGGTACGACGCCGTCGAGCAGAATTTCCTGAAAATCGCGGAAACCATCTCGCGCCACCAGACCGTGATCATCGTGCGCGAGAAGGATCCTCAGCGCCTGCAGCAGCAGTTGATCAGGACCGGTGCGCCGGCCGAGCGCATCAAGGTGTTCGTGGCGCCGAGCAACGACGTGTGGGCCCGCGACCACGGCCCGATCACGATCTTCCGCGACAAGCGGCCGGTGCACCTGGATTTCCAGTTCAACGGCTGGGGCGGCAAGTTCGCCGCCGACCAGGACAACCTCATCACCGGCCGGCTGAAGGCGGCCGGCGCCCTGACCGCGCCCGTCGAGACGGTGGACTTCGTGCTCGAGGGCGGCGCCATCGAATCCGACGGGGCCGGCACGCTGCTCACGACCGAGCGCTGCCTGCTCTCGCCGACGCGCAACCCGAAGTTCGACAAGGCGCAGGTCGAGGAGAAGCTCGAGCGCTGGTTCGGCTTGAAGCGCGTGCTGTGGCTCAAGCGCGGCGACCTGCTCGGCGACGACACCGACGGCCACATCGACACGATCGTGCGCTTCTGCGACGCCACCACCATCGCCTACCAGGCCTGCGAAGACCGCAGCGATGCGCACTACGAAGACCTCGCCGCGATGGCCGAGGAACTCGCCGCGCTGCGCTCGCCATTCGGCAAGCCGTACAAGCTGGTGCCGTTGCCGCTGCCCGCGCCGATCCACGACGACACCGGCCGGCGCCTGCCCGCGGGCTATGCGAATTTCCTGATCATCAACGGCGCCGTGCTGGTGCCGACTTATGGCGACCCGAACGATGCGGAAGCGCTCGCGCGCCTCACGCCCTGCTTCCCGAATCGCGAAGTGATCGGCGTCGACTGCCGCGCGCTCATTCACCAATATGGCAGCCTGCACTGCGTGACCATGCAGATTCCCAAGGCGCCGTGATGTCATGTCGAGCACTGCCGCAAGCAAGCTCCTGAAAGTCGGCCTCGTGCAGCAGGCCTGCACGGACGATCGCGAGAAGAACCTCGCCGCCAGCGAAGCCGGCGTGCGCGAAGCCGCGAAGCGCGGGGCGAAGCTGGTGATGCTGCAGGAACTTCACGCGAGCCTTTATTTCTGCCAGCACGAGAGCACGGAGCTGTTCAACCTGGCCGAGCCGATTCCCGGCCCCTCGAGCGAACGCCTCGCCGCGCTGGCGAAAGAGCTGAACGTGGTGATCGTCGGATCCCTGTTCGAGAAGCGCGCCGCCGGGCTGTACCACAACACCGCGGTTGTGCTCGACAGCGACGGCCGGCTCGCCGGCAAGTACCGCAAGATGCACATCCCGGACGATCCGGGCTACTACGAAAAGTTCTACTTCACGCCCGGCGACCTGGGCTTTGAACCGATCCAGACGTCGGTCGGCAAGCTCGGCGTGCTGGTGTGCTGGGACCAGTGGTATCCGGAAGGCGCGCGCCTGATGGCGCTGGCCGGCGCGGACCTGCTGCTCTACCCGACCGCCATCGGCTGGAATCCCGCCGACGAAAAGGACGAGCAGTCGCGCCAGCGCGACGCCTGGATCACGATCCAGCGCTCGCACGCGGTGGCCAACGGCCTGCCGGTGGTCGTCGCCAACCGCGTCGGCTTCGAGCCGGATCCCAGCGGGCAGACGAAAGGCTCGCAGTTCTGGGGCTCCAGCTTTGTCTGCGGGCCGCAGGGTGAGTTCATCGCACAGGCGACACCCGACAAGGCCGAAGTGCTGGTGGCCGACGTAGACCTCGCCCGCTCCGAAAACGTGCGTCGCTGGTGGCCGTTCCTGCGCGACAGGCGCATTGATTCCTATGGCGATTTGGTGAAGCGCTTCAGGGATTGAACGCGCGGTCACGGAATCCGGACCCTCTGCTGGAACGTATGTTGTCTAATCGTTCGCAGTAAAGGAGTCTCACCATGAACCGCCGCAACGTCTTGCTCGGCCTGATCGGAGCCACCACCGCCATGAGCCTGTTCGGAAAGAAGTCCGCCACCGCCGCTGTCCCCGCTGCCGCACCCGCCATCGGGCCGCTCAACAAGAGCAAGGACGAGTGGAAGAAGCTGCTCGAGCCCAAGCGCTACGCGATCCTGTTCGACGAGGACACCGAGCGCGCCGGCTCCAGCCCGCTGAACAAGGAGCACGGCGAAGGCACTTTCGCCTGTGCCGCCTGCAATTACCCGCTGTTCGATTCGAAGATGAAGTTCGACAGCGGCACCGGCTGGCCGAGCTTCTTCGACGTGATGCCGGGCCACATCGGCACCTCGAAGGACTACAAGTTCTTCTCGGAGCGCACCGAGTACCACTGCGTGCGCTGCCACGGCCACCAGGGCCACGTGTTCCCGGACGGCCCGGCGCCCACCGGCCTGCGCTACTGCAACAACGGCCTGGCCTTGCAGTTCGTGCCCAAGGGCACCGAGCTGCCGGCGCTGCGCACGTGAGCACGTCAGCGTCATTCCCGCGAAAGCGGGCATCCAGGATCCTCGCGCTCGCGTTCTGGATTCCCGCGTACGCGGGGATGACGATCGCGCATGCTGCCGACGCGCCGAAGGCGGCCACGGCGTATTTCGCCGGCGGCTGTTTCTGGTGCATGGAGTCGGACTTCGAGCACCTGCCCGGCGTGATCGAGGCCGTGAGCGGCTACATGGGCGGACACACGAAGAGCCCGACCTACGAGGACAGCTCCTCCGGCACGACCGGCCACGCCGAATCGGTGGAAGTGCGTTACGACCCGGCGAAAGTCAGCTACGCACAGCTGCTCGACGCGTACTGGCACCACGTGGATCCGACGGTGAAGGACCGGCAGTTCTGCGACGAGGGCAGCCAGTACCGCTCGGCGATTTTTCCCAAGACGCCCGAGGAACTGAAGGCGGCGCAAGCCAGCAAGGACGCGGTGGCCAAGCAGCTCGGCAAGACGGTGTACACCGAGATCGCCGACGGCGGGCCGTTCTATATCGCCGAGGACTACCACCAGGATTACTACAAGAAAAACCCGGTGCGGTACGCCTATTACCGCCATGGCTGCGGGCGCGATGCGCGCGTGAAGCAGGTCTGGGGCCCGCGCTAACGGATCATCGTCGCCGTCAGCGGCTGGGCCAGGATCCACAGCCCGCTGATCGTGAAGACCACCATCAGCACCAGCATCGGCGCCTGGCTCGCCAGCGCCTGTGTGCGCGAGGGAAACACCCGCAGCGCCACGCGATGCGCCAGCATCACGGCCGCGACGTGGCCCGCGAGGATCAGCAGCACTTGGACATGCCACACCCAGGTCAGGTCCGGCAGGTAGGCCGCGCGAAAACGATCCGTCGTGCCGAACAGGTCCCAGCCGTAGCCAAAAGGATCCGACACCAGGCTGAGCATCTTCGGACCCTGGTCGATCAGCAGCGTGAAGTAGTGCGCGGCGTTGTACGCCAGCGCGATCGGCAGCAGCGGGTATGCAAAATCGAGAAGCAGCTCGCGCAGCGGCCGCTGCGTGCGAGTGAGCGCCCGCGCCAGCACCAGGGACAGCGCGTACAACCCGAAATACAGGAACGGCGCCGCGAGCAACCCGAGCGTGTCCCACGCGTGGTACCAGGGCAGCGCAGCCTCGAACGCGCGGACCGGCAGCTCCCCCACCAGCGGCGTGATGATCCCCAGCGGGTCGTGCCAGAACAGCAGGAACCACGAGTGCGTCTCGCGCAAGCCGTCGTAGGCGGTCGAGGCCAGCATCGCCAGCACGAAGATCACGCTGGCCAGGCGCTCCGGGCGCTCATCGAGCGCTCCAGCGCCTGCGGGGCGCAGGCGCAGCGTGCTGTGTCCGCCCGGCGCTTCAGCGGCGCGGTAATCCACCGGCGCGAGCATCGCCACGCGCGTGAAAAACACCGAAAACACCTCGCAGTGGCGAAACCACGCGGCGCTGCCGAGGAGCCAAACTCCCGCGAAGTTCAGCAGCGTGTAGGCGGCCAGCATCAGGCCAAGCGAGAACGGCGTTCCGCGCAGGCACAGCTCGATCCAGACCAGCGCGAGATACAGCGCGAGCGCTGGCCATACATCCAGCGCCTGCGGATACACCCGCCACCCGCACCCGTAGCCCGGCACGACGCGGGTGACGGCGCCGGTCAGGACTCGCCACGGGTTCAGCCACGCGTAGAAATTGCCGGCCAGCACAGTGGCGTAGGTCACGCCGAGCATGAACACGATCCAGAACGCCGTCATGCTGATGTTGCGCAGCGGGTCGCGGTTGCCGAACAGGCCCGCCGCGATCGTCAGCAGCAGCATCGCGACGCTCAGCCACTGCAGGATCTGCGGCACGCGCAGGCGTCGCAGCAGCGCGAGGACGCGCGAGCCCTCGAGCGAAATCCCCGAACTGCTTGCCGGCGCGACGCGCGCGCCCATGCCCATGCCCATGCCCATGCCCATGAAATAGCCGGCCGCGAGGAAGGACAGCAACAGCGCGCCGGTGGCGCCGAAGGCGTAGAGCCAGAACGGGACCGGCAGCGTGTACAGCCGCCCGAACGTGTGGGCCTGCGCAACGGCAGGCGCACACGCCAGGAGGATCAGCGCCGCGAGGCGCAAGCCCGGATCAGGGCTTGGTCGGAACCGGATTGCCCGTGGTCGGATCGATCGGATGCTTCACGTACATCGGCAGTTCAGACGGATCCGGCCTGACCGGCGCCGGCCGCGCTGCCGAGGCCGCCACCGTCTGCTTCCACAGGCGCACGTAGGCATCGGCCGAGCGGTAGAAGCCGTCGAGATACTTGGTGTCGCCCTTGCTCTCGATGCGGATCTGCTCGACCACGTCGGGGATCAGGCCGTAATGCGCCACGCCGACTTCGTCGACGTTCCAGGACTTGCCGCTTTCCTCGACCGTCAACTTCCCGACCTTCACCGGCGCGATACCGGCGGCCTTGAACTGCGGGCCCCAGCCCGTGCCCGAGAACAGCGTGAGGTTGGCGTAGTCCACCGGAACGACGCCGTCACCGCCACGCGGTCCCGGCTGGTTGGCCAGGCCGTTCTGGTCGGCGCCGTAGCCAACCGCGATCGGATACCTGGCCTTCTCGGCCGGTGTCATCTGGTTCCAGATCGCCTCGACCTTGTTGTAGAACCCCTTGTATTCGCGGCCGTTGACCATGCCCGGATACATGATGCCGCCCTGGCGGAGCATCTGGAGCACCTGGGCGTTGGTGAAGCCGCCGTGGCCGCCGTGCGCCGAGATCATCGGGTAGGCCGGCGCGGTCTTGGCGCCCTCGTCGAGCATGGCTTGCTTGATCGAGATCTCGGCGTGGTCGATGTCGAGCACGAAGCCCTTCTTCATCGCTGCCTCGAGCGCGTACTCGCCCATCTTCGTGATGCCGCGCGCGTTGCACTGCACGGTCGGCGGATACACCGGGAACACGCCGTTGGCGCCACTGATGAGGGCTGCGCCGACCGGATTTGCGAACAGCGGCGCGTAGCCGCCTGCGCCCAGCATCACGGCGCCAGGGCCGTAGAAGTAACCCTGGTCCTCCGGGCCAGCCCACTGGTCATCGCAGGTGTAGGTCTTCCACCAGCCCTTGGTGCCGTAGTAACCCACCGCGTTCAACGCGGCGCTGAAGATGCCGGTGCCGCCGAGCGCGCTGTCCACGTCGTGGTACAGGAAGATGCCGCGCACGCCCTTGTCCCAGGCTTCTTCGATCTGCTGGTCGATGATCTCGGTGGTGCAGCCGACGACCTCCTGGTCGCTATTGCCCGTGAAGGTGACGTTGCACTTGAAGATGTTGGAGAACTCCAGGCCCGGCACCACCGCCATCTTGCCGGCGCGGATGAAGCTTTCCGCTTCGGTGGGATTCTTTGCGATGCGGAACCAGCCCTTGCCCGGGCCGCCATTCTGCGCGTCGATGTAGCCCTCGATGTCGTGCACGTAGGCCACCTGGCCCAGGCCCACGCCCATGTCGGAGCAGTCGGACGTCGCAGCGTGGTCCGCGCCTGCCTTCTTGCCGACGTCGCACAACCCCTCGATGTTGGTGCCGTGCACCACCATCAGACGCTGGCCGGCCTTGTAGGAGCGCTCGACCCACTTGTAGTACATCTGCTGGTGCAGCAGCGAATCCTTCGCCGGCCAGTCGACGAACGTGGGCCAGCCCACCGTGTCATGCGGATCAGGGGCCCCGTCCAGCACGAGCTCGCCGCTGCGCGCACCGTTGGGCCCGTGGAGGGCCGAGCAGTTCTTCACCGCCTCACGCACGCCGAAGCGATCCATCGCATGGCCGTACATCGCGCCGCCGGCCGAGGGGCCGCGGTTGCCGCTGCCATCGGACATCTCCGAGCCCATCGCCATGTGCGCATGGATGTCGGCGTAGCCGATCAGCTCGCCAGTCTGCGGGCCGGTGTAGGTCTCGCCGATGTCGGTGGGCATCTCGGGGAGCGCCGTGCACTGATTGGCCGCCAGCGCCTGGAAGGTGAGCGTCGCGCCCTCGGCCGCCATCGCCAGCGCGCCATTGGCGCCCACGGCGAGCGCACGGCCGCCAACCTGCGCGGTGTAGACGCCGTTGCTGACCTTCGTGAAGGTCCAGTCGGCGCCATTGCCCGGAGCAGCGACGGAGGTCACGCCGGCGCCGGTAGCCGGCAGGCCATTCATGCCGACTGCGCCGGTCATGAACAGCGAATCCTTGGTGAAGAACGCGTAGCGGCCCAGGCCGGTGGCGTGCATGAAGAAGTGCTCGGGATCGCCGGCGGCGGCCGCATCGGTTGTGAACGCGGTGGCCGCGCGCTTCACCGGCTTGCCGGCGGCCAGCAGCGTGAAGCAGCCGTTGGCGAGGTCAAATTCGGAAACGGGATCGCCCACCGGGCCAGCGTTGTCGGAAACCAGGGCTGACGTGCTGTTGTAAGCCGAGCCGCAGGCGGACACCGCAAGGATGGTCATCGCGGCCAGCAGGCCGTTTGAAAAACTGCGCATCGTTCCCTCTCCAAGGCAAGCCCGGCTCGTAGCCGTGCACGCAAATTATGACAATCGCGGCCCCAGGCTGAACTAGTAGAAACAGCCTTTGATTCCGGGGTTTATTTGCCCTTCCCGGGCTGCAGCGGGTTCCCTGCCCCGACGAATTCCATTAAGATGCGCGGCCCCGGAATGCCGGGGGAACACACAATGGTGGCCGTAGCTCAGCTGGTAGAGTCCCGGATTGTGATTCCGGTTGTCGCGGGTTCGAGCCCCGTCGGTCACCCCAAATTCCCCTTCAATGGGACGTTAGCTCAGTTGGTAGAGCTGCTGACTCTTAATCAGTAGGTCGTAGGTTCGACTCCTACACGTCCCACCATTTTCTTCAACGACTTACATCGGTTCCGGCGACAAGGCGAATTCGGGACTGTGTCAAATTTGTGCCACGGACTTGTGTGTCGTCCCGTGGCGGCAGATCCGGCGCAGTGAAAAACCTTCCATCGATCCTCTTCGCCGCTTCCTTCAGCTGGTCCCCTGCCAGATGCGCATACCGCAGGACCATCTCGAACGAAGCCCAGCCCCCCAACACCATCAACTCCTGCAGGCTGGTACCGCTCTGTACATGCCAGGACGCCCACGTGTGCCGCAGATCGTGCCACCGGAAGTCCTCGATACCGGCCTGCTTCAGCGCCGCGTACCAAGCCTTCGTCGTGACCTGCACCGGCGGTTTGCCGCGGAAGGTGAAGACATACTCCGTGTGCATCCCTGACCGGCGTCTGAGCACCGCCATTGCGTCCTGATTCAATGGGACAGCGATGGCCTTTTTTGCCTTCGCCTCGTCCGCGTGGATCCACGCCACTTCGCGCTTCATGTCGACCTGGTCCCACCTCAGGTGCGTCACGTTGTGCTGGCGAAGCCCCGTAGCCAGGCCGAACTGCGCAAGATCACGCTGGAGGGCCGGCAGAGCGGCCAGCAGCCGTTTTGCCTCCTCGTGCGTAAGCCAGCGCACCCGACGGCTTGATTCCGGGAGGAGCCGGACTTTCGGGATGCGGTCAATCCACTCCCAATCGTCCCTCGCCCTTCTCAGAATCGAACGAATCAGCGCAAGCAGGCGGTTTACGGTGGCCGGGCGCGTACCCACACATTTGCGCTCGGCAATCGCCTCG
>JAYUGN010000191.1:0-1601 GCA_043767605.1 Gammaproteobacteria bacterium | reverse complement strand
TGTACGCCGCGGCGGTGTTCGCCTCGCCGCTGCTGGCGCTGGCGCTGCCGATGCCGTCCAGCTGGACCGAGCCCGACGGCCCGCCGATCACCGCGGCGCTGGTGCAGAGCGACATCCGCCAGGATGAAAAATGGCTGCCGGCGATGCGTTACGAGGCGCTCTCAAGGCACTGGCGCCTGACGCAGCAGGCCTGGCCCGCCAGCGTGGTGGTGTGGCCCGAGGTGGCGCTGACGCAGAGCTACGCGCAGCTGAAGGACAACTACCTCGCCAACCTCGACCAGCAGGCTGCCGCGCGCAAGGCCACCTTGCTGCTGGGCATCCTCGCCTTCGACGAAAGCAGTACCGACCCGAAAGCGCCGCCGTACAACAGCGTGATCGCGGTCGGCGCCGGTCGCGGCCGCTACGACAAGCGCCACCTCGTGCCCTTTGGCGAATTCTTCCCGATCCCGGACTTCATGCGGCCGCTGATGGACGTGCTCGGCACGCCGTATTCGGACATGGCCTTCGGTGACCCGGCGCAGGGCCTCCTGCACGCCGGCGACTACCCGATCGAGGTCTCGATCTGCTTCGAGGATTCCTTCAGCGACGAGATCCGCGCGCGCGCGCGCGGTTCCGCCTTCCTCGTCAACCTGACCAACGATGCGTGGTTCGGCCGCAGTTCCGCGCCGCACCAGCACCTGGCGTTCTCGCGCCTGCGCGCGATGGAGAACGGCCGCTGGATGCTGCGCGCTGCCAACACCGGCATTTCCGCGCTGATCAATCCGGACGGCGAGATCGTCCAGCGCACGAAGCAGTTCGAGCAGGCCGTGCTGCGCGGCGAGATCCAGCCGCGCAAAGGCCAGACGCCCTACCAGCAGTGGGGCGATACGCCGCTGTGGGCCGCTTGCGTGCTGATGCTGTTCTGCGTGCTGTGGTCACGCCGCGACCGCTTCGAGAAAAGAGGACAGGCTCCAGGTTCAAAGCCAGCGCCGGAAGCGCCGCCGCCGGCACCCGGGGACGCGTCCTGAAGCTGCGCGCCGCCACCGAGGCCGACCTGCCCGGCATCTTCGCGATTTACGACGAGCAGGTGCTGCACGGCACTGCCACGTTCGACACCACGCCGAAGACGCCGGAAGAACGGCTCGCGTGGTTCCGCGACGACGGGAAGGGCCGCTATCCGCTGATCGTGGCGGAAATCCCCCTCACCCAACCCTCTCCCCGCGATGCGGGGAGAGGGGAAATCCTCGGCTGGACCCGCCTCTACGCCTGGTCGGTGCGCTGCGCCTACGCCCGCGCCGCCGAAAACGCGGTGTACGTGCACGAGCAACACCGCGGCAAGGGCGTGGGCCGTGCGTTGCTGGCCGAGTTGATCCGCGTTTCGCCCGAGCGCGGCATCAAGCTTTTGATCGCGCGCGTGGTCGAGGGCAACGCCGGCAGCCGCGCGCTGCACGAGGCGCTGGGCTTCAAGACCATCGGCGTGATGCGCAAGGTCGGCGAGAAATTCGGCCGCCTGCTCGACGTGCGCCTGATGGACCTGCACCTGGACGAGTCATTTCCCCTAGAATCCGCACCTCAATGAACGACGACAAAAGCGCGCTGCTCGGGCGCCTCAAGATTGACCG
>JAYUGN010000190.1:0-1606 GCA_043767605.1 Gammaproteobacteria bacterium | reverse complement strand
ATGGCCACGCGCATGCTGCCGGTGGTCTACGCCTTCGGCATCGCGCTGGCGGCCATCTTCGTCGGCTATGTCGTGTACGCCCGCTTTCAGGACTCGCGAGCACTAGGCCTCTTGTGGGCTTTCCTGCTCGGCCCGGCCGCCTTCTTCGGCCTGGTCACCGCGCTGCGCATCACACTGGAGTTCGTGATGGCCGTGTTCCGGGTGGCCTGGTACGTCGAGCAGGTGGCCAGCCACACGCAGGTGGTGTCGGAAGAGCTGCCCCGCTTCACCTTCCTGCGCACGCTGCTGTTCGGCACGCGCTCGAACGAGCCGCCGAAGCCCAAGGCGCCTAAAGGGGACGCACACCTTTAATTTGAGTGGTTAAAGGTGTGCGTCCCCTTTAAAGGTGTGCGTCCCCTTTAGCGAGCACGTAGGTGGGCACCTCGGTGCCGACGCCCTTCAGGGTCCGCAGTTCGCTCTTCTTCGGCAGTTTCTCGCCGGCCTCGGTGAGGGTCTGCGCATCCACGCGGATCTCGCCGTCGCGGGCCTCGTCGCACAGGCGCGAGGCCAGGTTCACCGCCGGGCCGACCGCGACATATTCATAGCGCGCGCCCTGCCCGACGATGCCGACCGCAACCTCGCCGCTGGCGATGCCGACGCCAAGCCCGAGCTTGGACGAATAGCGCCGCACCGCGGTGCGCGTCTTGTCCTGCAGCGAGCGGCCCAGGCCCAGCGCGCGGGCGGCATGGTCGTCGAAGGCCACTGGCGCGCCGAGCAGGATCAGCGCGCCGTCACCGGCGAGGTCCTTGATCGTTCCGCCGTACTCGCCGGCCGCGGCGCCGAGGGCGGCGTAGAAATCGCGCAGCAGGCGCATGACTTTCTCCGGCGCATTGGCCTGCGCGTAGGCGGTGAAGCCGCGGATGTCCACGCAGACCACCGTCACCACCTGGCGCTGGCGGCCCATGGCGTTGCGCAGGCCGCGCTTGCGCACGAGCTCGGCCACCTGCGGCGCGAGGAACTGCGACATGAACAGCGCGCGGGCACCCTGCACGTTGTGGTAGCGCAACGCTCCGACCAGGAAGATGATTTCGCCGACGGCGAGGATCACCGGCGCGACGTCCGGCGGCGTCGCCAGCGAGAATGCAAACAGCGGCATCACCGCCAGCATCGAGGCGATGCGCGCGGCCTCGGCGCGGTCGGGTTTTTCGCGCAGCACGCGGATGCCGGCCAGCGCAACCAGCCCGATGGCGAGGATCCAGGGCACGGCGACGAAGTAGAACCCGCGGGCCGGCAGCGTGTGCCAGTTCCCATCGAGGGCGCCGGCAAGGTCGCGCGCGCGCAGCTCCGGCCAGATCGCCACGAGGATCGCGTAACCCATCACCAGTAGCTGCGCGCTGCGCATCAGGCGGCGACCCGGGCCGACCAGCCTCGAGGAGGCGACGGTCTGCCCGACGCGAATGCCCCACTCGGTGCCGGCGATGAAGGACAGCGCGTCGATCGCGCCGACGATGCGCGTCCACTCCGGCAGCGGGCCGGTCGGCGGTATGTAGGTGCTCGCGAGGATCGCAAGCCCCATGCCGGCAAGGAACAACCCCAGCGCGCGACTGGTCGGGCTCTCGCGGTCGGT
>JAYUGN010000189.1:0-13554 GCA_043767605.1 Gammaproteobacteria bacterium | reverse complement strand
AGTCCTCCAGCAGGCCGCGCAGGATCTCCGCTAGTTCTGAAACCGAGTAAACCTGCCGCCGGGTATCGAAAGAGGGGGTGCTCAACGGGCCAGACTCCGATCAAATTGGATGTCGCTAGTGCCGGGGTGGCTCATCCTGTGAGCCGGTAGCGGGCGCAGAATTTGCCTACCGTGATGATCACATACCGTTATCGCATCAAGAACCCAGGCACCCTCCCCGAATTGGCGCAAGCGGTCAATCTCGTCTGGAATTTCTGTGCAGAAACGCAACGCCGTGCTCAGGGTTGGGGCCGGCGCTGGCCCACGACATTCGACCTGAACCGGCTGCTCGCAGGCTCGTCCCGGGCGGGCTTGCCAGTGGGATCCGTGGTGTTCGAGGCCGTTGCTGCACGTTTTGCGCAGGCTCGTGACACACATCGCCGCTCTCCTCGATGGCGCACATCGCTCGGATCCCGCCGTTCCCTGGGCTGGGTGCCATTTAGGGCCGCCTGCCGCGCGATTCAGGTCCACGGCGACACCGTGGTCTTCCACAAGCGCCGGTACCGGCTGTGGTATCACCGGCCCGTTGAGGGCGAGATCAGGTGCGGCTGCTTCGTCGAAGATTCGCGCGGGCGCTGGTACCTGTGCCTGGACTGCGAAGTACCCGAAAATCTTGGCACCTGCGGCAATGGGGTGACCGCGCTTGACCTTGGCCTCATGAGCCTTGCCACGTGCTCGGACGGCACGCGGATCGAGAACGGGCGTCACTATGCGCAGTTCGAGCTTGCTCTCGCCACCGCCCAGCGAGCCGGTCGACGGGACCGGGTTCGCGCTCTCCACGCTAAGATCAAGGCTCGTCGCCGGCATGACCTCCACGTCGCCACGAGGAAAATCGTGCGGCACAACCGCTTTATCGTCGTCGGCGATGTTAACGTCGGCGCCAAGAAATCCACGCTCGATGCTGCGTGGTCGACCTTTCGCTGCATGCTCCGCTATAAAGCCAGAAGGCACGGTGCACGGTATGTGGAAGTCTCCGAAGCATGGTCTACCCAGCTCTGCTCCGAGTGCGGTGCACTCGGAGGCCCGCAAGGTATCGCAGGGCTTGGAGTAAGAGAGTGGCAGTGCAGATGTGGCGCGCGGCACGATCGAGACGTTAATGCCGCTCGAAACCTCCTAGGCTTTGCGCTTTCGGGTCAGAGCACTGACCTCCAGTTGACGGAAAGCCGCCGATTTTGAACGGCGGCAAGTGTTACGTATAATATTTTATGGCCGCACCCAAAAATCCCAAGACGCCCTCCGAGAGCCGCGCTCCGGTTTCCCCCATGCGCATCCAGACCGAAGCCCTGACCTTCGACGATGTCCTGCTGCAGCCCGCTTACTCAGAGGTGCTGCCGCGGCAGGTGGAGCTGAAGACCCAGCTTACGCGCACGATCTCCCTGAACATCCCGCTGCTCTCCGCGGCGATGGACACCGTCACCCAGGGCAAGCTGGCCATCGCCCTGGCCCAGGAAGGCGGCCTGGGCGTCATCCACAAGAACATGACGGCCGAGCAGCAGGCTGCCGAAGTGCGCTCGGTCAAGAAGTACGAATCCGGCGTGATCACCGATCCGATCGTGGTCCCACCCGACATGAGCATCGGCGAGGTGCTGAAGCTCACCCGCGCCAACCGCATCTCCGGCGTGCCGGTGGTGGACAAGGACGGCCAGCTGGTCGGCATCGTCACCAGCCGCGATCTGCGCTTCGAACGCCGCTTCACCGAGCCGGTGTCCAGCGCCATGACGCCGAAGAAGCGGCTGGTCACCGTGCGCGAGGGCGCCTCGCGCGACGAGGTCATCGCCAAGCTGCACGAGCACCGCATCGAGAAGGTGCTGGTGGTGGACGCCAAGTTCAAGCTGCGCGGCATGATCACGGTCAAGGACATCCAGAAGTCCAGCGACTACCCGCTGGCTTGCAAGGACGGCGAAGGCCGCCTGCGCGTCGGCGCTGCGGTCGGCACCGGCCCGGAGACCGAGGCGCGCGTGGCCGCGCTGGTTGAGGCCGACGTGGACATCATCGTGGTGGACACCGCGCACGGCCACAGCAAGGGCGTGCTCGACCGCGTGGCCTGGATCAAGAAGAAATACCCGAAGCTGCAGCTGATCGGCGGCAACATCGCCACCGCCGAGGGCGCGCTCGCGCTGGCGGATGTCGGCGCCGACGCGGTCAAGGTCGGTATCGGCCCGGGTTCGATCTGCACCACGCGCGTGGTCGCCGGTGTGGGCGTGCCGCAGATCAGCGCCGTGATGGCCGCGGCCGAAGGCCTGAAGCGGAACAAGATCCCGCTGATCTCCGACGGCGGCATCCGCTATTCCGGCGACGTGGCCAAGGCACTGGCCGCCGGCGCGCACTGCGTGATGATCGGCTCGATGTTCGCGGGCACTGAAGAGGCGCCCGGCGAAGTCGAGCTCTACCAGGGCCGCTCGTACAAGAGCTATCGCGGCATGGGTTCGCTCGGCGCGATGTCGCAGGCGCAGGGCAGCAAGGACCGCTACTTCCAGGACACGACCAGCGAGCTCGACAAGCTGGTGCCTGAAGGCGTCGAGGGCCGCGTGCCCTACAAGGGGCCGATGTCGGCGATCGTCCACCAGCTGATGGGTGGCCTGCGCGCGTGCATGGGCTACACCGGCTGCAAGTCCATTGCCGAGCTGCGCGAGAAGCCGCGCTTCGTGAAGATCACCAGCGCCGGCATCAAGGAATCGCACGTGCACGACGTGAGCATCACCAAGGAAGCGCCGAATTACCGCACCGAAACCTGACGTGAACATTCACGCAGACAAGATCCTCATTCTGGATTTCGGGGGCCAGTACACCCAGTTGATCGCCCGCCGCGTGCGCGAACTGGGCGTCTACTCCGAAATCCTGCCGTGGGACTGCACCGACGCCGAGGTGCGCGCGTTCGCGCCCAAGGGCGTGATCCTCGGCGGCGGCCCCGAATCCACGCTGGACCCGAATGCCCCGCACGCGCCGAAGGCAGTCTTCGAGCTGGGCGTGCCGGTGCTGGGCATCTGCTACGGCATGCAGACCATGGCGATGCAGCTCGGCGGCAAGGTCGAGGGCACGCATTCGCGCGAGTTCGGCTACGCCGAAGTGAAGGTCAAGAACGGCGCCGAGCTGTTCAAGGGCATCGAGGACCGCGAAGCCAAGGGCCACGCGCTGCTCGATGCGTGGATGTCGCACGGCGACCGCGTGACGATGCTGCCCGACGGCTTCAAGGTCACGGCGTCCACCCACGACCTGCCGCTGGCCGGCATGGCTGACGATGCGCGCAAGTTCTACGGCGTGCAGTTCCATCCCGAAGTCACGCACACCAGGCAGGGCACGAAAATCCTGTCGCGTTTCGTGCACGAGTTCTGCGGCTGCGGCAATGCGTGGACTCCCGGCAAGATCGTCGAGGACCTGACTGCGCGCGTGCGCGCCCAGGTCGGTACCGGCAAGGTGCTGCTGGGCCTCTCGGGCGGCGTGGATTCGTCGGTGGTCGCGGCCTTGCTGCACAGGGCCATCGGCGAGCAACTCACCTGCGTGTTCGTGGACCACGGCCTGTTGCGCCTCGATGAAGGCGACCAGGTGATGCAGGTGTTCGCGAAACACCTTGGCGTGAAGGTCATCCGCGTGAACGCCGCCGAGCGCTTCTTCCGCGAGTTGAAGGGCGTCACCGATCCCGAGGCCAAGCGCAAGATCATCGGGCGCCTGTTCATCGAGGTGTTCGACGAGGAGGCGCACAAGCTCACCGGGGTGGCCTTCCTCGCGCAGGGCACGATCTACCCGGACGTGATCGAGTCGGCCGGCGCCAAGACCCGGAAGGCGCACGTCATCAAGAGCCACCACAACGTCGGCGGCCTGCCCGAGCACATGAAGCTCAAGCTCGTGGAGCCGCTGCGTGAGCTGTTCAAGGACGAGGTGCGCGCCATCGGCGTCGAGCTCGGTCTGCCGCGCGAGATGGTCTACCGCCATCCGTTCCCGGGCCCGGGCCTGGGCGTGCGCATCCTCGAGGAAGTGACGCCGGAGGCCGCCGACACGCTGCGCCGCGCCGATGCGATCTTCATCGCCGAACTGCGCCGGAGCGGCTGGTACGACCAGACCTCGCAGGCCTTCGCCGTGTTCCTGCCGGTCAAGAGCGTGGGCGTGATGGGCGATGGCCGCCGCCACGAGCCCGTGATCGCGCTGCGCGCAGTGCAGACCATCGACTTCATGACCGCGCACTGGGCGCACTTGCCGTACGAACTGCTGGACGTGACGGCGCGCCGCATCGTGAACGAAGTGCCCGGCATCTCGCGCGTGGTCTACGACATTTCCGGCAAGCCGCCGGCGACGATCGAGTGGGAATAGAGACTGCCGACGAACGCTGGATGCGCCATGCGCTGAAACTGGCGCAGCGCGCGCAGCACCTGGGTGAAGTGCCGGTCGGCGCGCTGATCGTGCTCAACGATGAGCTGATCGCCGAGGGCTGGAACCAGCCGGTCGCGAGCCACGACCCGAGCGCGCACGCCGAGATGATCGTGATCCGCGAGGCGGCCAGGCTCACGCGCAACTACCGGCTCAGCGGCTTCACGCTCTACGTGACGCTCGAGCCCTGCGTGATGTGCGCCGGCGCCATCATTCACGCGCGGCTCGCGCGGCTTGTGTTCGGCGCCTCCGATCCCAAGGCCGGCGCGGTGAATTCGGTCTACGACGTCATTTCGCAGCCGCGGCTCAACCACAAGCCCGAATGGACGGGGGGTGTGCTGGCGCAGGAGTGCGGAGACATCCTCACGAACTTTTTCCGCGCGCGGCGCTGACCATGAACAAATGCAGTCTGACCCCATTTATTCTTTGCGCCGCGCTTGCGGCCTGCGCCACCTCCGCGCCGAAGATCGGCGAGAACGATGAATCGTTCGCGCAGGTGGAGTCGCTGGTGACCGAGGTGGGTCCGCGCTTCGCCGGCAGTGCCGGCGATGCCAGGGCCGTCGCCTGGGCGCTGGCGCGCATGAAGGCGTTGGGCTTCTCCAACGTGCACGCGGAAGCCGTGAAGGTGCCGCACTGGGTGCGCGGCAACCTCAAGCTCGCGATGACCGGCAGCCACTTGCAGGTACTGGATGGGGTGGCCCTTGGCGGCAGCGTGGCGACACCGCCCGGCGGCCTCGAGGCCGAAGTGGTACGCGTGGACAGCCTCGAGGAGCTGGAGTGGGTGCCGGATGAAAACATCCGCGGCCGCATCGTGTTCTTCGACGGCCGCATGGAGCGCACGGCCGATGGCACGGGTTACCGCAACGCGGTACCGCAGCGCGTGAAGGGCCCCACGCGCGCCGCGCGCAAGGGCGCGCTCGCCGTCGTGATCCGCTCGATCGGCACCGACGACCAGCCGGTCGCCCACACCGGCACGACCTTGTACGACGACGACAAGACGAGGATCCCGGCTGCGGCGCTCACGCCGCAAAGCGCCGACCTGCTCGAGAAAGCGCTGGCCGATGGCCCCGTCAACCTGCAGTTCGCGTTCGACAGCGAAAGCCTGCCCGAAACCGATTCCGCCAACGTGGTCGGAGACGTGCCCGGCAAAACGGGCGAGATCGTGCTGCTGGCGGCGCACCTGGATTCCTGGGACATCACGCCGGGCGCCAACGACGACGGCGCCGGCGTCGCCACCGTGATGGAGGCTGCGCGGCAGATCCTCGCCGCCGGCAAACAGCCGCAGCGCACGATCCGCGTCGTGCTCTACGCCAACGAGGAGTTCGGCTTGTCGGGTGCGAAGGCCTACGCGGCCGCGCACGCAGCCGAGCTCGACCGCCACGTGCTGGCGATGGAAGCGGACTTGGGCTCGGGCGCGCTGCTGCGCCTCGATGGCAAGGTGCCGCCGGAGCACTGGGCGGCGGTGGAGAAAATGGCTGACGCCGCCGGCGTGCCGCTCGGCAAGAACGGCGAGGAAGGCGGATCCGACATCGGGCCCTTGCGCGCCAATGGTGTGCCGGTGCTCTCGCCGGTGGCCAATGCCGAGAAATATTTCGACGTTCACCACACGAGGGTCGACAGCACCGACCGCATCGATCGCGCGGGCCTCGCACGCAACGCCGCCGCGTACGCGCGCTTCGCCTGGACGGCTTCGGAAGAACCCGGCGGCTTCGGCAGGCTCGAGGGCCTCGGCCGCGGAGGCCACACGCTCGGCTGGGGCGAGCTTTCGGCACGCCCGCTGCCACCGGCGGCGAGGCATTACCAGTACGGAAGAGCGGCCGAGCAGTTCGGCGAGCTGCGCGTGCCGCAAGGCAAGGGGTTGTTTCCGGTGGCGGTGATCGTGCACGGCGGCTGCTGGCGGAACGAATTCGACCTGGAGCACGCCACGCGCATCAGCGCTGCGTTGGCGGCTTCCGGCATCGCAACCTGGACGCTGGAGTACCGCCGCGTCGGCGACGCCGGCGGCGGCTGGCCGGGCACGTTCCAGGACGTGGCGGCCGGCACCGACCTGCTCGCGAAGCTGGCCGTGGCCAACAAGCTGGACCTCAAGCGCGTGATCGCGATCGGCCATTCGGCCGGCGGGCAATTGTCGCTGTGGCTGGCCTCGCGTGGCGGCATTGCGCCGGGCAGTGAGCTCTATCGCAAGAATCCGCTGAAGCTCAGCGGGGTCATCGGGCTCGCGCCCATCACCGACCTGGCCGCGTATGCCTCGGTGCCGAACTGCGGCGAAGCCGTGGCGCCGCTGATGGGCGGGCTGCCGGAGGCGCAGGCCGCGCGCTACCGGCAGGTTTCGCCGGCGGCGCTGCCGGCGCCGACGATCCCGGTGCGGATCCTGCACGGCCAGTTCGACCGCATCGTGCCAATTGCGCAGTCGCAGGACTACGTCCAGCGGGTGCCGGCCGCGAAGCTGATCGTGCTCGATGACATGGGCCATTTCGAGCCGATGTCGCCCGCAAGCAACGCCTGGCCGAAGCTGGTTGCGGCCGCCCAGGAACTGGTAAAAATGCACTGGTAGGTCTTGTCTACTGACCTGTCGCCCAAGAGCGCGTATTTCTGAGGCGTAAGGCCGTAAGAGCCGGTCAGAAATTTTCAGGGAGTGGCTGATGGAGCAGGCGACGCGCGAGGAACCGCTGGAGGCCGAACTGGCCCGGCAGGCTGCCGCGCGCCAGCGGGCGGAGGACCTGCTGGAGCAGAAGGTGCGTGAGCTCCACGAACGCGACCAGGCCCTGCAGCGCGAGATACAGGACCGCCAGAAGACCGAGTTGCGCCTGCAGCAGAAGGCCGAGGCGCTGGCGCGCAGCAACCAGGAGCTGGAGCAGTTCGCCTACGCCGCTTCGCACGACCTGCAGGCGCCGCTGCGCAGCATCACCGGCTTCTCCCAGCTGCTGATGAAGCACGCCGACGGCAAGCTCGACCCGCGCTGCGACGAATACCTCGAGTACATCGAGAGTTCCGCGCGCCACCTGCACCTGCTGATCAACGACCTGCTCGAGTATTCGCGCGTCGGCCGCGCCGAGCACCGGCCCGAGTGGATCGAGGCCGGCGATGCGGTGCGCCGGGCCGCGCGGATGATGGATTCCGAGGTGAAGCGGCGCCACGTGGCGATCCTCCACGCGAACCTGCCGAAGGTCTACGCCGACGGCGGCCAGCTGGTGCAGCTGTTCCAGAACCTGATCGGCAACGCCATCAAGTACTCGCGCGACGAGGTGCCGCCCGAGATCCGCATCACCGGCGAGCTGCGCGACAAGGCCTGGGAGTTCGCGGTGCGCGACAACGGCATCGGCATGGAGCCGCACGAGACCGAGCGCATCTTCACGATCTTCCAGCGCCTGCACACGCTCGACCGCTACGAAGGCACCGGCATCGGGCTCTCGATCTGCAAGAAGATCGTCGAGCTCCATGGCGGGCGCATCTGGGCGGAGTCCAGTCCGGGCGAGGGCTCCACGTTCCGCTTCACGCTCAGCGCGCCGGCACCCAGGGCCTGACGCACGAACAGGCCGGCGAGGATGCCGCTGAAGATGGCGGTGTCGCCGCCGAGGAGCCGAGAATAGCGGTTACGTGCGAATGGGGGCTACGTACCGCGCGTGAAGCTCAGCGCGTTGTCCTTGAAATCCGCCTTGATCGTGTCGCCGGCGACGAACTGGCCGTCGAGGATCGCGCGCGCCAGCGGGTTTTCCACCAGCTGCTGCACCGCGCGCTTCAACGGCCGCGCGCCGTAGACCGGGTCGTAGCCGGCCTGGGCGAGGTGGTTCAGCGCGGCGTCGGTGAACTCGATCTTCATGCCGCGTTCCTCGACGCGCGCGAGCAGGCGCCGCACCTGGATGCGCGCGATCTCGCGGATGTGCGCGCTGCCGAGCGGGTGGAACACCACGGCTTCGTCAATGCGGTTGATGAACTCGGGCCGGAAGTGCTGGCGCACCACTTCCATCACCGCCGCCTTCATCGCCTCGTAATCGTTCTTGCTGGCGAATTCCTGGATCAGCGTGGAGCCCAGGTTGCTCGTCATCACGACCACGGTGTTGCGGAAATCCACCGTGCGGCCCTGGCCGTCGGTCAGGCGGCCGTCATCGAGCACCTGCAGCAGCACGTTGAACACGTCCGGGTGCGCTTTCTCGACTTCGTCGAACAGCAGCACGGAGTAGGGGCGGCGGCGGACTTGCTCGGTGAGGTGGCCACCCTCTTCGTAACCGACGTAGCCCGGCGGCGCCCCGATCAGGCGCGCGACGGCGTGCTTCTCCATGTACTCGGACATGTCGATGCGCACGATGGCGTCTTCGGTGTCGAACAGGAAGCCGGCCAGCGCCTTGCACAGTTCGGTCTTGCCGACGCCGGTGGGGCCGAGGAACAGGAAGGAGCCGATCGGGCGGTTCGGGTCCGACAGGCCCGAGCGCGAACGGCGGATCGCATTCGACACCGCGGTGAGCGCCTCCTCCTGGCCGATCACGCGCTCATGCAGCGCGGTTTCCATGCGCAGCAGCTTGTCGCGCTCGCCCTCGACCAGCTTGCTCACCGGGATGCCGGTCCAGCGCGCGACGACTTCCGCGATTTCGTCTTCGCCGACGGAAGTGCGCAGCAGCCTTTGCCCCTCACCCTTGTTCCCTCTCCCCGTGAGTGTTCCCTCACGGGGTTGGGGTGAGGGGCTTGCCGCCGCGAGCTTCTTTTCCAGCTCGGGAATCTTGCCGTACTGCAATTCCGCCATGCGCGCGAGATCGCCCGCGCGCCGTGCGGCATCGAACTCCTGCCGAGCGCGCTCCAGTTCTTCCTTCACGCCGGTCGAGCCCTGGACCTGGGCCTTTTCGGCCTTCCACTTTTCCTCGAGATCGGCGTAGTCGCGCTCGAGCCTGTCGATCTCCTGGTCGAGGCGGGCGAGGCTGCGCCGGGCGGATTCATCGGAATCCTTCTTCACCGCCTCGCGCTCGATCTTCAGCTGGATCAGGCGGCGGTACAGGCGGTCGAGCGGCTCGGGCTTGCTCTCGATCTCGATGCGGATCCGGCTGGCCGCCTCGTCCATCAGGTCGATGGCCTTGTCGGGCAGCTGACGGTTGGTGATGTAGCGGTGCGACAGCCTGGCCGCGGCGATCAGCGCCTCGTCGAGGATGTCGACGCCGTGGTGAACCTCGTAGCGCTCCTTCAGGCCGCGCAGGATCGCGATGGTGTCCTCGACGCTCGGCTCGCCGACGTACACGGGCTGGAAGCGGCGCTCGAGCGCGGCGTCCTTCTCGACGTGCTTGCGGTATTCGTCCAGCGTGGTCGCGCCGATGCAGTGCAGCTCGCCGCGCGCGAGCGCGGGTTTGAGCATGTTGCCGGCGTCCATCGAGCCTTCCGCCTTGCCGGCGCCGACCATCGTGTGCAGCTCGTCGATGAAGATGATGACCTGGCCTTCCTGGCGCGCGAGGTCGTTGAGCACGGCTTTCAGCCTTTCTTCGAATTCGCCGCGGAACTTCGCACCGGCGATCAGCGCGGAAAAGTCCAGTGACAGGAGGCGCTTGCCCTTGAGGCTCTCGGGGACTTCGCCATTGATGATGCGCTGCGCGAGGCCCTCGACGATGGCGGTCTTGCCCACGCCGGGTTCGCCGATCAGCGCCGGATTGTTCTTGGTGCGGCGGCTCAGCACCTGGATCACGCGCCGGATTTCCTCGTCGCGGCCGATCACGGGATCGAGCTTGCCGCTGCGCGCTCGCTCGGTGAGATCCACCGTGTATTTCTCGAGGGACTGGCGCTGGTCTTCCGCGCCGGGCGAGTCCACTTTCTGGCCGCCACGCACCTGCTCGATGGCTTGTTCCAGCATCGGCTTGCGGGCGCCGGAGGCGCGCAATGCGTCGCCGAGCGCGCCCTTGTCCTCGCAGGCCGCGAGCACGAACAGCTCGCTGGAGACGAAAGGATCCTTGCGCTTCTGCGCGAGCTTGTCGGTGAGGTTCAGCAGGCGCGAGAGGTCCGGATCCATGCTGATGTCGCCGCTGGGCTGGCCCAGCGTTGGCAGCTTGTCGATCGCCTGCGCCAGCTGGTTGCGCAGCTGGTCGGCGTTCACGCCCGCGGCCAGCAGGAGCGGCTTGGTTGCGCCGCCGTCCTGGTCGAGCAGCGCCTGCATCAGGTGGGCGGGCGAGAGGTGCGGATGGTCGCGGCCCACCGCGAGGCTCTGGGCGTCAGCGAGGGCTTGCTGGAACCGCGTGGTGAGCTTGTCGAGGCGCATGTCACCCTATGATGGGGCCGCCGCCCCCCGATTCAAGTTGCCGCCATGAAGACCGCCAAGGCCTACAAGAACCCGAAGTTCATGATGAGCGCCGAGGCGCGCAGCGTCCGCATGCTCTGCGAATACCTGGAACCGCTTACGCGCCTGCAGGCCGGTGGCGTGAATGCGGCCATCATCTTCTTCGGCTCAGCGCGGCTGCGGCCGCTCAAGAAAGGCGCGAAGGGACCTGACTACTGCGCGCAGGCCACCGAGCTGGCCGAGCGCATGGCGGCGTGGACGGTCAAGGAGCACGCGCCGGGCAAGCGCTACCACTTCTGCACCGGCGGCGGCCCCGGGATCATGGAAGCCGGCGCGGTGGGCGTGTCGCGCGTTGACAAGAACCTGAACCTCGCGCTGAACATCTCGCTGCCGTTCGAGCAGAGCGTCAACGACCATGTCTCGGCCGCGCACGCCTTCGAGTTCCACTACTTCTTCATGCGCAAGTTCTGGTTCATGAAGCTGGCCGCGGCGATGGTGGTGTTCCCCGGCGGCTTCGGCACCCTCGACGAGATGTTCGAGATGCTCACGCTGGTGCAGACCGGCAAGGCGCAGCCGATGCCCTTCGTGCTGTTCGGGCGCGAATTCTGGAACGAGGTGGTGAACTTCGAGGCGCTGGTGCGGCGCGGCGTGATCAGCCGCGCCGACGTGGATCAGCTCTTTTTCGCGGAGACGGTGGACGAGGCCTTCGCCCACCTCACGCGCAACCTCAGCGACGCTTCTTCGCGGCCTTCGCTTTTGCTTTGACCGCGGGCTTGGCCTTGGCTTTCGGCGCAGGCTTTTTCGAAGCCTTGGCTGCCTTGCCCTTGCCGACGGCTTTCTTGAGCGCGGCCTTCATCGCGGCGGCAGCCTTGGCGGCGAGCGACTGCGCCTTGGCCTGAGCCTTGGCCTGGATCTTGGCCTGGGCCGCGGCGAGTTTCGCAGCGGCGATATCGGCTTTCGCCTTGACCGCGGCGGCCTTCGCCTGCGCGATCGCGGCGGCCTTGGCTTGCGCCGCGACGAGCTTGACCTGCTGGGCCGCGGCCTTGGCGGCGGCGGCCTGCGCCGCCTTGGTGGCCTTGGCGGCCGCACGCAGCACTTCGGGGCGCGGCTTGGGTTTCGGCGGGTCGGGGAAGATTTTTGCGAGGTCGTCCTCGCTGTCGACCAGGTTCCGCAGTTCCTTCATCTCCCTGAACCGCTCGACGTCGCGCCAATCGCGCATGCGCAGATCCGGTTCTTCCGCTTTTTCGTTCTCAGCCACAGATTCCTCCCAGCCTTCAGCCTCTTCGGGCTCTTCAAATTTGGCCGGTGCCTGCTTCTTGCCTGCCATATCAGACTCGCTCCCGGTCTTCGCGCCGTAAAAATCGCGCGCCTATTTAGCAGGGTTTCGCTGGAAGGGAAAGAGGCAGCTTGAAATACCAGCTATATCAGCCAGTTACAACAGCCCCTCGCGGCGCGCCCAGCGGTAGTCGGAGGGGGTATCGAGGTCGGGCCGGCCTGGCAACTCGGCCCTGATGAGGCCCAGGCGATCCATCCGGCGCCGCGTCTGGGCCAGTTCGCGGCCGGAGCTCCAGGCCACGCCGGCCAGGGCGCGGCGCGGCAGTTTTTTAGCGCCGATCAACACGTAGCCGCCGTCGGTGGAGGGCTGCAGAACGCAGTCGGCGCCGGCGGCGAGCTTCTGCCGGGCCGCCTTGAAGTCGCCGGGCGTGAGGCCCGGGCAGTCGGTGCCGGTCAGCACGCCGCCGCCCGCGAGCGCCAGCGCCAGCGCCATGCGCCGGCCGAGGTCGCCGAAAGGCTGGCGGCGCAGCCTCACGCCGAGTTCGCGCCGGCAGGCGAGGAAGAACGGGTGCCGCGTGTCGGGCGCGCACCAGAGTTCGACGTCGGCGCCGCTGGCCAGCGCGGTGCGCAGCGTCTTGAGTGCCAGCGCGCGCTGCACCCGCGCGGCGCCGAGCGCGCCGAGCCTGGGAATCAGCCGTGTCTTGCAGCGGCCCGCACGCGGGGCGCGGGCCAGCACGATCGCCTTCAAGCGCGGGTTTCGCGGCGGCGCAGTGCGGCCAGCCCGAGCAGCAGCAGCGCGCCCGTGCCGAAACTGCCGCCACCACCACCGCCACCGCCACCGCAGAGAGTGGCGTCGGAGCCGGTCGCGCGCGAGCGCGTGTAGGCACGCAGCGTGTAGTCGAGCCCGGCGTTCAGCTGCGCGAAATTCACGACGACGGCGTGGTAGGTGGCGCCCACCTCGGGGTTGTCGATGACCACCCGCTCGTCGCCGCAGACTCCGCCGCTGATGAATGTCTGCGGATCCTGGCAGTTGTCGGCGGCATCGCCCGAAGTGCAGAAAAAACCCGCCTCGAACTCCGGGTTGATGCCCACCGTGATGTCGTACCGCGGCGGCGCATCCTTCTTCACCAGCAGGTCGATGTCGGCCGGCGCGGTGGTCTCGATCACGAGCTGGTCGTGGCCCGCCGGCAGCGAGTCGAGGTTGAAGTGCCAGGCGTGAAAATCGTCGTAGGGATCGTCGGCCGTCCGCGCGAACGCCTGGGTCACCCGCGTCCCGTTGATCAGCTGGCTGAGCTCGCCGGAGAAATGCCGCTCGGCCGCATAGCCGTCGGCCGAGATCGCGAGCGTGAAGTCCGCGTACTGGTGGTCGGTGAACGCGCCAGGCACGGTGACGGTGAAGTCCCGCGTGACCGACTGCTGCGCGGCGAAGCTGCCGAAGCTGACCGCGCCGCTGGTGCTGCCGATGCCGCGGGTCGCGCTGAGCGTGGCGCTGACATTGGTCGCGTCAGCCCACAGGTTGGTGAGGGTGATCCGGGCCGTCGTCGTCTCTCCGGCATCGAGCACGCCGTTGGCATCGGCGATCATTTCACCGGTGATCACCAGCGAGGGCCGCGCGGTCAGCATCAGGCTGT
>JAYUGN010000188.1:0-5003 GCA_043767605.1 Gammaproteobacteria bacterium | reverse complement strand
TCCGCGTAGTCGATGAAGTACGCCTCGCGCTTGCGCGTGCTTTCCTTCATCGGCGCCGCGGTGGCCGCGTCGCCCTCCGCGCCGAGCAGTTTCGGCTGTTCGTAGGTGCCGCCGGAAATCTCGAGCAGGTCCACGCTTTCCGCATTCAGCAGCTCGACCACTCGCAGGCAGTCTTCGTTGGAGAAACCGCCCTTGCGGAAATCGTCGGAATTCAGCTTCACGCCGATCGGGAAATCCGCGCCACAGGCTTTGCGCGTGGCGCGCAGCACTTCGATCAGCATGCGCGCGCGGTTCTCGATCGAGCCGCCCCAGACGTCGGTGCGCAGGTTGGTGACCGGCGACAGGAAGGAACTGAGCAGGTAGCCGTGCGCGGCATGAACCTGCACTCCGGTGAAGCCGGCCTCGCGCGCGATGCGCGCCGCGGCCGCGAAACGCTGCACGAGGTCCAGGATTCCGGGCTCTGTAAGTGCGCGTGGCTTGCCGTAGTTGGCAAGCACTTTCAGCTGCACAGCCGAAGGCGCGACCGGCGAGCCGGTTACGTAGCGCGGCGCCTGCCGGCCCGCGTGCGAGATCTGCATCCACAGGTGATTGCCTGCGACAGTGCCTGCGCGCGCCCAGCGCTTCAGTTCGTCGAGCCCACCGTTGCCGTCGATGGCGACATTGCCGGGCCGCTCGAGGCAGAAGCGATCAACCTGCACGTTGCCGGTGAGCAGCAGGCCCGTGCCGCCTTCGCTCCACAGCCTGTAAATGCGGTCGTGGCGCGGCGTCGCACGCAGGTGCGAATCGGCCAGCCCTTCGGTCATCGCGCCCTTGCACAGGCGGTTCGGCAGGGTCGCGCCGCAGGGCAGGCGCAGCGGATCGCCGAGTTTCACTTCTGGCATGTCGGGCACCAGTAGGTGGAGCGCTGGCCGATGACGGCCTGCTTGATCGGAGTCGTGCACCGCCGGCACGGCTCGCCCTTGCGGTCGTAGACGAACAGTTTTTGCGCGAAGTAACCCGGCATGCCGTCGCTGCCGCGGAAATCGCGGAACGAAGTGCCGCCCGCGGCGATCGCGGCTTCGAGCACGCGGAGCACCGACTTCACCAGCCGTTCCAGCTCGGCCCGCGTCACCCTGCCGGCCGCGCGCGTCGGCCGCACGCCGGCCAGGAACAGGGACTCCGACGCATAGATATTGCCGACGCCGACCACGATGCGGCCGTCCATCAGGAAATTCTTCACGGGCGCGCTGCGCCTGCGCGCGAGCGTTGCCAGGTATCCGGCATTGAACGCTGCCGAGAACGGCTCGGGCCCCAGGTGCTTGATCAGCCTGTGGTCCGGCTGGCTCGCGGGCCACCACAGTGCCGCGCCGAAGCGCCGCGGGTCATGGAAGCGCAGCAGCGTGCCGTCGTCGAGCTCGACATCCAGGTGATCGTGCTTCTTCACCGGGTGGCCCGGATCGAGCACCAGCAGCCGGCCCGTCATGCCCATGTGCAGGATGACCTTGCCGTCGCCGAGATCGAGCAGCAGGTACTTGCCGCGGCGGTCCACCGCGCGGATGGTCTTGCCCTCGAGGGAATTGGCGAACGTGCGCGCGATCGGCCAGCGCAGCCGGCGGTCGCGCACGGTGACTTTCGCGATGCGCCTGTCGAGCACATGCGGCTCGATGCCGCGGCGAATCGTTTCGACTTCGGGGAGTTCGGGCATTCGTCATTCCCGCGCAATCCCCGCTTTCGCGAGGAGGACCGCTATTTCTTCTCTTCCTTCGGCTTCTCGACTTCCGGAAGCTTCAGCAGCTGATCCACCAAGGCCTTCGACAGCACGTAGTTCACGCCGAGATCCGCCCGCTGCAGCTTGAGCTGCGGCTCGGTGGCCGCAACGATGAACTCGCGCACCGCGCCGCCCTTCAGTGTCAGCTTCAGGTGCGCGGCCTTCGGATCGGCCGGGGCCGCCATCTCGTTCCACATGGCGCGCGCGTGCTGCCAGCCCTCGGCGAGTTTCTGCATCTGGTCGGCGCTGGCCTTCGCATCGGCTGGCGTGAGCTGCCACTGGCCGCCGGCATTCCTGTCCAGCGTGAGCGCCGGCAGCTCGACCTTCTCGATCACGGCGTCCGCGGGCAGCAGTTCCTTGGCCACGAGGTCGCCGTAGTCCTTGTCGAGCGCAGCGCTGGCCGGATCCTCGATCAACGCAACGCCGGCGGCGGTCTTCACGTAGCGGCGGTACCGGATCGGCTCGACGCCGCCGAAGTCGATCGCGGTGTCGTTGAGCGTGATCACGTAGCCCGGCGGTTCCAGCCCGAGCTGCTTGAGGTCCGGCGCAGCCATCGGGTCATGGGTCTCCTTGCCGGCCAGGTCGATGAGCGCGTTGATCTCCATGTCATCGGCCTGCGCCTGCACCGGCGCGGTGAGCTGCCAATGTCCGCCGCCCTTCTTCAGCTCGATGACCGGCGAGCCCGGATGCGCGATGCGGATGCGCGTCAGCGCTTCGCTCGCGATCGGCGTTAGCGGCGGGCCCTTCTGCGGTTCCTTCTGCGCAAACCACACGCCCGCACCGAGCGCTGCGGCTGCGCCGATCAGGCCGAGGTTGAGGCGGGCGCGGTGGTTCACTTGCGCCGCCGCACGATCCAGCGCGCGATGCCGAAACCCAGCAGCAGCGCAGGCAGCAGGAACGCGAAGCCGAAGTAGATCGCGTACATGCCCCAGGGCTGGATCTCGAGCGCGCGGTCGGGCGCCTTCGGGATGTCGATGTTGAGCTGGTCGTCGCGCGAGGCGAGCCACTGCACGAGGTTCAGGCCAAGCAGGCCGTTGCCGAGCTGGCCGACATAGGCGTTGGCGAGGAAATCGCTGTCGCCGATCACGGCGACGCGCTGCGCAGCCGCCTTCGCGCCGGGCTCGTTCGCGCCCGTCTCGTTCGCGCCCGTCTTCGCGGTGGCCTTGCCTTCGCGCGTCAGCGTGACGCCGAGCGTCAGCGGACCCTGGGTGTCGCCGGACTTCTGGTCCATCGAGAGCTCGCCTTCGAGCACGCCGGTCTCGAGCCAGGCCTGGTCGGACGTCGTGAGCAGCGGCTGCAGGTTCCAGCCCTCGGGGGCTTTCGCGCTCATGCCGCGCACGAGCGGGAACAGCGCGTTCTCCAGGAAATCGTGCGTGACCGGATTCGGCGGGTAGCGGGTCGTGATGTACACGAAGGGCGGCAGCCCGAGCGATGCGGACTCCAGCAGCACGCCGGTGCCCTTGAGCCAGTTCACGCCGAGCGACTTCGACAGTTCATCGAGGCTCGTTTCCGGATCGAGCTTGCCCTGCGCCGGATCGCCGAGCCACAACAGGTTGCCGCCGCGGCCGACGTACTCGTCGAGCAGCTTCGCCTCACCAGGCAACAGGCCCTTGGCCGGGCCGGCCAGCACCAGCACCGAGACGTTGTCGGGAATCTTCGAATCGGTTGCGAGATTGAGGCCGCGGACCTTGAGGCCCTTGTCCTTCAGCAGTTGCTCGAAGTCGGAGTAGCCGTTCTGCCCGGTGTCGGTGACGCCGTGCTCGCCGTGGCCCTCGAGGAACACCACCCAGCGCTCGCCGGCCTGCGACAGCCGCTGCAGCGTCGTCGTGATCGCCTGCTCGGTCGTCGCCGTGAGGCTTTCGCGGCGGCCCTGGTACTCGGCCACGACTTCGCCGTCGTGCGAGACGTTGTACTCCTTGACCTTGTTCGGGTTGGCGGTCGGGTCGATGAACTCGACGCTGACGTCGGGCTTGATGCGCTGGTAGCGCGCGATGTCGGCCTCGAGCGACTGGCGGTTCTCCGAGCGCGGATAGGTGAACACCAGGAACTTCACCGGATCCTTCAGCGTGCCGAGGAACTTCACGCTCGGCTCGGTCAGCGTGTTGCGGTGGCCGGCGGTCCAGTCGGCCTCCAGCTTGTAGCGCGTGGACAGCCAGCCGAGCATCGTGACGATGCCGACGAACACGATCGCGCTGATCGCCTGCTGCGCGAGCACCTGTTTCCTGTTCATGTCAGTTCCGCTCCAGGTCCAGCCGCTGGACCGTGAGCCACAGGAACAGGCCGGTGAACAGCAGGTAATAGACGACGTCGCCGCTGTTGAAGATGCCGCGGCGCAGGTTTTCGTAGTGGCCGATCAGCGAGAGGTAGCCGAACACTTCCGCGAACGGGAAGTCCTGGTAGGACAGGATCTGCATCAGCCACACCAGCAGCAGCAGGCCGAAGCCGCCAACGGCGGCGATGGTCGGCTCCTTGGTGAGCGAGGACACGAACAGGCCCGCCGCGCCGAACGACAGCATCATCAGGAACAGGCCGAGCAGGCCGGCGCCGATGCGGCCCACGTCCAGGTCGGTGCCCGGCAGCAGCGACAGCGGCATTGCGGCCAGCAGCACCAGCATCGCGACCATGAAGCTGGCCAGCCCGAGGAACTTGCCGAGCACGATCTCGATCAGCGAGGAGGGCGAGGACAACAGCAGCGTGAGGCTGCCGGATTTGCGCTCCTCGGCGAACAACCGCATGGTCATCAGCGGCATCACCAGCAGCAGGATGATCGTCGAGAAGCCGTAGAGCCCCGCGCCGATGTAGTCCGCCACGCCGGTGAACTGGTCGGAGACATCCGCGTTGCGCGCGTAGTCGATCAGCAGGTTGATGAACACGAAGCCGAGGATCAGTTGCACCACCGCCAGCACGGACCAGGCCAGCGGCGAGACGAAGATGCGGCGCATTTCATTGCGCGCGATCACGAGCACGGTGTTCATGCGGCCTCCACGGCTGCGTCGGCGACTGCATCGGCGGCAGCGTCGTCGCCCGAGGTCTTGCTGACGAAGATTTCCTCGAGCGTGGACTGCTCGATGCGCAGCTCCACCAGGCCCCAGTTCTTGTCATGCGCGGTGCGCGCGATCGCTTCGCGCGGATCGGCGCCCGGCGCCGGCGAGACGCCGAAGCGGCCTCCGGCCATCGCATCGGCCCCGGCGACGCCGGCGACCGCCAGCAGCTCGGCCTTGCCCGGCGGGCGGCGGAAGGTCACGAAGATCGTCGT
>JAYUGN010000187.1:0-5004 GCA_043767605.1 Gammaproteobacteria bacterium | reverse complement strand
TGGGGTTGCCGGTGGTGCCCGAGGTGTAGACCAGGGTGACCAAGGTTTCCGGCGGCGGGTTCGGGATGTCCTTGAGCGGCTCGTGTTTCTTGATGAGGTCGTCCCAGGCGTAGTCACAGGACGGGACTTCCGGATACGGGAAGCCGCAGGTCTTGATGCCCTTGGGAATCGAGGCCATGAACTCGCCCATGTCCGGCGCGGGGCCCACGAACACCAGCTTGGTCTCGCTGTGCTCCAGGATGAAGCGCGTGTGCGTTTCGGACTGCTTCGGATACAGGCCGACGCTGACCATACCGGCCATCGCGATGGCCTGGTCGGCGAGCACCCAGTGCGCCGTATTGCGCCCCGACAGGGCGACCTTGCTGTTCGGCGGCAGCAGCGCCTTGAGCGCGCTGGCCATCCGGAGGACCTGGTCGGCGGTCTGGCTCCAGGTGTAGGGATGCCACTGGCCATTCACCGCCTGGAACATAAAAGGCTGGTTGGGCCGCGTTTTTGCCCACTGCAACAGCTTCTGCAGCGGATTCTGTCGTTCCGTCATGGCTCTCCTCATTATTAGGACCACCGCCCCCTCAGGCGGCGCGTCATGTTACCCAAAACCGGACCTGCTTTATTGCTAGTCTGTTGGAGCCTTCGGGGGGCGACATGAAAAAAAGCCTGCTGACGCTCGCAGCACTGCTGGCCGCGAGCCTGCTTTATCTCTTGTTCTGGCCGGTGCCGGTCGACCCGGTCGCGTGGACGCCGCCCACTGCGCCGGAGCTGACGGGCCCCTGGGCCGCAAACGAAAAACTGAAAGCTGTGGAGCGGCTCGCCCAGGACCAGGGCCCCGGCCCCGAGGCCATCGCGTTCGATGCGGCCGGCGCGCTCTACACCGGCTACTCCGATGGCCGCGTGATGCGCTTCGACGCCGACGGCAGGAACGGAGTGCAGGTGGTGAACACCGGCGGCCGGCCGCTGGGCCTGAAGTTCGCGCCGGACGGCACGCTGTTCGTCGCCGACGCGAAAAAGGGGCTGCTGAAAGTCGACCAGGGCGCCGTCACGGTGCTTGCGACCGAGGCCGGTGGCACGCCGATCAATTTCGCCGACGACCTCGATGTCACGGCCGATGGCACGGTGTATTTCTCCGACGCCTCCAGCAAGTTCGGCTATCCGGGCAACACGGACTTCCTCGAGCACGGCGCCAACGGCCGGCTGCTGCGCTACGACCCGGCCAGCGGCAAGGCCACGGTGCTGGTCCCGGGCCTGCATTTCCCGAACGGCGTGGCGCTCGGCCCCGGCGAGGACTACCTGGTCTTCAACGAGCAAGCCAGCTACCGCGTGATGCGCTACTGGCTCAAGGGCGACAAGGCGGGCCTGCTCGAGCCGCTGATCGAGAACCTGCCGGGCCTGCCCGACAACGTCACCTTCGATCGCGCCGGCAACCGTTTCTGGATCGCGCTGACCACGCCAAGGCTCAAGGACCTCGATGCGCTGCTGCCGCATCCGTTCCTTCGCAAGATGGTCTTCCGCCTGCCGGCGGCGGTGCAACCCAAGGTGGTGCGGCACGGCTTCGTCATCGCGATCGATCCCGCGGGCGAGGTCGTCGCCAACCTGCAGGACGCCACGCCGGGCGCCTACGCGCCGCTGACCAGCGCGATCGTCCACGGCGACTGGCTCTACTTCGGCAGCTTCATGGAGCACGCGCTTGCGCGCCTGCCGCTGGCCGCGGTGCGGTGAATGAGATGAGCGAGCCGCCCGACTCGCCAGACTCGCCCGACAGCCCGGCGCGGCGCGCGCGCCGTTCGCGCGAGGAGATCGAGGCGCTGGCGAAGGATTTCACCGCGGCGCCGGGCGCGGTGGTGACGGTGCGCGGCATGTCGTGGATCATGCTGGCGGTCCTAGGCGTCGGCGTGCTCGGTGCGGTGATCTGGCTGCTGTTGCCGACCTCCGAGCCGGTGCGCGATCGCGCAGCGCTGGCGCCGGCGCCCGACGTCACGCTATGGAAGCAGAAGCTCGAGGCCGAGCGCGAGCGGGCGAAAAAGAAGCAGGGCGGCAGCGATTATTTCGCGCGCACCGCCGCAGCCGAAGGCGCGATGCTGCGGGACCTCACGGCCAGCGCCGAGCGCCTCGCCAATGTGGCCGAAAGCGTGCCGCCGCCACCCGTGGGAAGGCGCGCCGAAGCGGCGCCCGCGGCGAAGGCTTCCGCCCCGGCCGCCAGCGCCGCGGCGCCGGCCACGGTGCAGAAGCCGGCGCCCGTTCCCGGGCAGGCGGCTTCCGCCCCGGCCGAGCACCGCACTGCGGCGCCGTCAGCTAGCGCACCCGAGCCTGCGCCCGCGACGGCAGCGGCCAGCGCTGCACCGGCGCCCACCGCGGCGCGCGCGCCGCCCTCAGCGGAAGAAGTGGCGAAATGCCGCATCCATGTGTCGGAATTGTCCTCGAGCGGCAAGCTGACGCATGCCGACATCGCGCGCATGAAGGGCGCGCACGTGGACGAGAGGACCGGCCATGCGTTCACGCCGCCGATCGCCCTGAAGGGCCGCACGGTCGTGTTCGACGTCGCTCCGAATGGCTGCGTGACGATCGCGCGCAGCAGCCTGAACCGCTGAAACGCAAAGGGCGCCTTGCGGCGCCCCCTGGACCCCGCTATGCGCGGGATGACGCATTTACCGGCGCGTCACTTCACCGACTGCTTGGCGACGTTGGCCGGGTCGAAGTAGTCGGGCGGGAACAGCCTCTCGACCGAGTCCACTTCCTCGTTGCCCATGGACATCGCCAGGTAACGGCGGCTGTTGACGTCGAGAATCGCTTCCATGGCCGGCCCGATCACGCCCGCGGCTTCCTGGGTGACCTGGCCCGGGTCGTAGACCGCGAGCGAGTGCGATTCCTGCACGCGCCACAACTGGCCGCGCTTGTCGTAACAGTCCACCGCGAGGATCGTCCAGGAGTCCTCGTCGATGTAGAACGTCCGCCGCGCGTAGATGTGGCTGGTGCCGGGCTTGAGGTTCGACTCGACCACCCAGACGCGGTGCAATTCGTAGCGGGCGAGGTCCTGGTTGATGTGCAGCGGCTGCAGGATGTCGGCGTACTTCAGCTTGCCGCTGGCGAGGCGGTAGTCGTTGTACGGCACGTAGATCTCTTTCTTGCCGACCAGCTTCCAGGTGTAGCGGTCGGTGGCGCCGTTGTAGCCGTCGAACTGGTCGTTGGTGCGCAAGCCGTCGGAGGCGGTGCCCGGATTGTCGTAGCCCACCTGCGGCGCGCGGCGCAGGCGGCGCTGGCCGGGGTTGTACTGCCAGGCGCGGCGCGGTTCGGCGACCTGGTCCATGGTCTCGTGTACCAAGGTGATCGTGCCGGCCAGGCGCGGCGGGTTGGTGACCAGCTGCAGGAAATACACGGCGACGTTGTTGAGGTCGGCCTGCTTGATGCCCTTGGCGCTGTAGGCGATGCGGAAGTCCTCGCGCAGCTTGGACAGCGTGTAGCTGCCGGACTCGGTGACCGCGGCCTGCACGTTGATGCGGCGGCCGCCCTGGCCGCGGTAGCGCAGCTTGTGGTTCCAGATGATTTCCTGGCCGCTGCCCGGCATCGGGAACGGGATGCCGGTGACCGCGCCGTTCACGGCCTCGCCGTTGCGGTCGAGCGTGGCGCTTTGCGCGTTGGCATAGGTCGCCTCGTAGACGAACTTCGGCGCGCCGGCGGTGCGGCGCGTCGGGTACACGTTCATCTTGTAGTTCGAATACTTCGCGAACAGCGCCAGCTGGCCGGTGGTCAGGCTGGCCTTGTACTTCGGGAGGTTTTCCGAGGTGATCGTGAACTGCGGCTGGTCTTCCGGGAACGGATCCACCGCGCGCGTGCCGGGACCTTTCCAGTCGGCCGGCGCCTGGGTCCAGCCGCCCGTCCAGGCCGGGATCGTGCCGGCCTTGTTGGCGCCTTTCTCCGCGCCCATCGGCGTGAGGTTGCCGGCAGGCAGCAGGCGGTCGGCCTGGTCCTTCGCGACTTTCGCGCCCGCCGTGGAAGACAGGGCAAGCAGCAGTACGGCGGACAGCGCGCGCGAAAGGCTCATGGGTTCTCGAAGTGAGGAAAAGATCAGGTTCGAGAGCGTAAGACCCCCGGGCTCCGGCGGCAAGCGCTGAAACAACTCAGTTTTTGGCGCATTGCGGCAATCCACCCCGGCGACGGGAGCTTGGGCGTCCGCTGCTGGCGCAGGCCCTCAAGCTCGGCTTGGGCCGGTAAGAGCCTCTATTTCTGCCGGTGAAAACCCCAGCTCGCTGAGAACCGGCGCTGTATCCGAGCCGATCTGCGGCCTGGTCTTCGGTGTTTCGACCTTGCTGCGCGAGAACCGCGGTGCCGGTGCCGGCTGTTTCACGCCGGCTACATTGATAAAGGCCTCGCGGGCGCGCGCATGCTCGTGTGCGGCGGCTTCGTCCAGGCTCAGCACCGGCGCGACGCAGGCGTCCGAGCCCTCGAACAGCGCGGCCCAATGATCGCGCGTGTGGCCGCGGACGATGCCGGCCAGCTTGGCCTTGAGCTCCGGCCAGCGCTTCGGGTTCATCTGCTCGCGGAATTCGGGAGGCAGGCCGAGCTTGGCGCTGAGCTCCGCATAGAACTGCGGCTCGATCGCGCCGATGGCCAGGTGCTTGCCGTCGCTCGTCTCGTAGACCTCGTAGAAATGCGTGCCGGAGTCGAGCAGGTGGCTGCCACGCGCACCCGCGAACATGCCCTGTTGCTTGAAGCCCCACCACATCGCCATCAGCGCGCTGGCGCCGTCCACCATCGCGGCGTCCACGACCTGGCCCTTGCCGCTGCGCTGCGCCTCGAGCAGCGCGCAGACCATGCCGAAAGCGCACAGCAATCCGCCGCCGCCGAAATCGCCAACCAGGTTCAGCGGGATCGCCGGCGCCTCGCCGAGGCGACCGATGGAATGCAGCACGCCGCTTACGGCGATGTAATTGATGTCGTGGCCGGCACGTTGCGCCAACGGGCCGTCCTGGCCGTAGCCGGTGAGGCGGCCGTAAACCAGCTTCGGATTGCGCG
>JAYUGN010000186.1:0-5022 GCA_043767605.1 Gammaproteobacteria bacterium | reverse complement strand
GCTGTGCGTGACGGTGTGGCATTCGGCGCAGACGCGCCGCGTGAACACGTCCTCGAGCGTGCGCTCGGCCTGCGCGTCGGCCCACTCGAGCGCAGCCTGGCTTTGCGCCAGTGTCAGCACTTCGCCGGGCCGCCGGATCAGCCGCACCGCCTCGGGCGCCGTGGGCTCCTTGACACCGCCGGCCAGCGCCGTGCGCGCGTAGTGGTCGCGGATCACGGAAACCACTTCGTCGGGCTGGCCGTGCGGCAGGCGCCGGCCGGGCCGATCGGGATCGAAGTCGAGCTGGTGGCAGGAGACGCACGCTTCCGCCATGCGGACCGGCACGAAACCGGTGGCGGAAGGCACGTGGCAGTCGGCGCAGGCCATCACGCGGTTGCCGGTCGGCGAGGCGATGCCCTTGGCGGCGAGATGCACGTCGTGCGGAAAAATCAGGCCGCTGTCCTCGTGCAGCGTGGCGCCTTCGTCCTGCCGCGCCTCGTGGAACGCGGCCTTGCCATCCTTCAGCGTGGCGAGGCTCAGCGAGAAGGGCGGGTGATCGCCGCCGAAGCGATGCACCGGCATCAGCCCGCCGCCCGCCATGGACAATCCGGCGGGATCGGCGTGGCAGGTGGTGCACAGCTCGGGGCTGCGCGCGACCAGGCCGTTGCGCCCGGTGTGCTCCTGGTGGCAGCTGCCGCAGCGCGCATCGCCCATGCCGGCGAGCGCGAGCATGTCGGCGCGGTCGCTGTGGTGCGGCTGCGCCTTGTGGCAGGCGAGGCAGGCCTCGTTCTTCACGGCTGCGAACGGCGTGGCGTGGCAGCGATTGCAGGAGCCGATGAAGCCGGCGTGCGCGGCGCTGGGCGGGCCCGAGATCCAGGCCGCGTCGAGCGAGCGGCCGTCGCCGGATCCGAAGCGCAGTACGATCGGCAGCACCAGCAGCGTCAGCAGCAGGAAGGTCGCCGAGCCGAGCGCCCAGCGCCGCTTGCGCAGGCCACCCTGCTCGAGCGTCATCTTGTAGGCGCCGCGCTGGCGGCCTTTCTCCTCGCGCGCGCCGCCGCGCTCCTCGATTTCGAGCAGCAGGTCGTCGCCCGGCTCGGGCACGCCGATGGTCAGGCGGAAGCGGCCGAGGTCGATGGTGTCGCCGGTGCCCAGGGCGGCGTCGGTTTCCGCCGAGCCGTTGACCCACACCGGGTTGTCGCCGAGGCACTCGACGCGATAGCCGCCGCCGGGTTGCAGCCGGATCTCGGCATGCGCCAGCGTTACGCGCATGTCGGGCAGCTGCACGGCCTGGTCGGTGCCGCGGCCGAGCGTGACGCGATCGAGCTCGTGCGTCTCGTCAGCGGCGACGGCCAGGCCACCGAGTACTTCCAGGCGACGCAGGACGACGCGCATGGCCTAGCGGTACAGGAACACGGTGACGACGTGGGCCAGCAGGGCCGCCAGCAGCGCGGCGGTCAGCGGCACGTGCAGGTACAGCCAGGCCTGCATGCGCGCGTGTGCCTGCACGTCGCGATTGATGCGCGCGGCCAGTTCGTTGCGGCGGATCAGCAGCTCGAGCAATTGCTTCAGCCGGTCGACGCCCGGATCGTGCTCGCTCATCATGATGCGGCTCTCCGTCAGCACGATGACGTCCTCGGCCTCGGCGCGCTCGATCGCGGCGAGCCGCTTGCGCAGGATCTCGGCGATGGCGGTGACTTCGGGTGCGCCCGCATGGGCCGCGCCGAACAGCTGCGTGCGCCAGGGCCCGCCGATGCGCAGGCGCTCGGCCGAGCGCAGCACGAAGCGGTGCACGTCGGGGCTGATGTCGTCGCCGAGCTTGATGGCGCGGTCATTGAGGTCCAGCACTTCCTCGAGCCAGGCCTCGCGCGTGGCCTGCGCGCGGTTCTCGGTGATGAGGCGCGGATAGCGCGCGTAGGCGATCACGCCGTAGACGCCGCTGGCGATCACGCCGAGCATCAGCCCGTAGGCCAGCGTGTGGATGTTGGCGCCGAACTGGAACCCCGTGTGCAGCGTGCCGACCACGATCAGCGCCAGCCCGAAGTACACGTGCGCCGACACCCAGCCCTTCACGGAGCCGCTGCCCCCGTAGCGGCGCTTGCGCACGCCAAGCCAGGCCAGCGCGACGATTATCGCGGCGCCGAGCGTGCCGAGGCCGTAGCCCAGCCAGGTGCCGCCGTTGGGCCCGTCGATCGGGTCATGCCACAGGTAGAGGACGAGCGCGAGCGCGCACAGCGCCCCCGCGAGCTTGAGGTAACGCCAGCGCCGGTGGCGCAGGTATGACTCGTGCACTGGGCTTCAGCCGTTGCGGGACACGCGCATGAACTGCTCCGGGCTCACGCGGATCGCGGCGCCGGTCGGGCAGGCGCGCACGCAGGCGGGGCCGCCGGGCAGGTCCTTGCACATGTCGCACTTGGCGGCCTTCTTCGGCGCGTCGGCGGCGTGCGCCGGCTCGTAGCGCCCCGGCTCGGTGCCCTGGCCGAGCAGCAGCCAGCGCCACAGGCTCGGCTGCTCCTTCGACATCACGCCCATCTGGATCACGCCGTACGGGCAGTTGCGCTCGCAGTTGCCGCAGCCGATGCAGGCATCGGTGATGTAGACCTCGCCGCCGGGCGAGCGGTGGATCGCATCGGGCGGGCAGTCCTTCATGCAGTGCGGATGTTCGCAGTGCCGGCACGAGGTGGGGACGTGCAGGTTGTTGAAGGTCGGGCCGGCCTCGCGATTCAGGCGCGAGAGGTTGCCATGCGTGTCGGCGCAGGCTTTCTCGCAGTGGTCGCAGCGCACACATAGCGATTCGTCGATCAGCAGCACGTCGGTGGCCTCGCCGACGCCCTGCGCGAGCAGGAAGTTCATGACGGTGCCTTCGCGCTCCTGCTGGTGCGCCTCGACGGTGGCGGTCAGGCGCTCCTTGTAGATGCGCGCGACTTCGGAGCGCACCGAAGGCTCGCGGTCCATCATGGCCTTGAACGCCTCGCCCTCGAGCCGGATCGTCTCCACCGCCACGGCGGCGCGAACCGTGGCGCTGCGCACGCCGTCGGTCATCAGCGCCATCTCGCCGATGTACTGGCCGGCCGGCACGTACGACAGCACCGCGTCCTTGCCGCTGGCGAATTCGCGCGTGACCATCACCGAGCCGCGCCGGATCAGGTGCAGGCAGTCGCCCTGGTCGCCCTGCTTGAACACGATCTCGCCGGGCCGGAAGCGCTCGATGCGCGCGCTCTCGACCACCTCGGACAGCGAGGCCGCGCTGACGTTCGGCGCGATGTGGGCCTGTATCGCGCGCCGCAGGAAGGTCTGGTCCACCTGCTTTTTCACGTCGGCGATCGAGTTGATCAGCTTGTTCATCGAGCGCCGCGGCGTCTCCACCAGCACGCAGCCGGCACCGGCGCGGATCGTGGCCGAGCGGCGGCGGCCCGAGATCAGGCTCATCTCGCCGAAGAACTCGCCGGGCCCGAGGCGCACGGTGCGCGACGCGTCCTTGGCGTCGAGCTCGATCTCGACGTCGCCCTCGACGATGGAAAAGAAGGTGTCGGTGTAGTCGTTGCGCCGGAAGATGACCTCGCCGGACGCTGGCGTGCGGAGGTTGCTGTCGAGCAGGAACTCGCGCAGCTGCAGCGGCGTCAGCGGCGCCAGCACCGGCACGCGGCCCTGCAGGTGCAGCAGCGCGGCGTCCACGTCACCCCAGTGCGGGACGCGCTCGAATTTCTGCCGCAGCAGCGGCGTGTCGGCCGGGTCGACCGGGCGGCCCTCGATGTATTCGACGACTTCGTAGCCCTGGTTCATCGCCTGCTTGATCAGCGGGTAGCCCGCCAGCGCACCGATGATGTACAGGCCGGGCACGTTCGATTCATAGGTGGGCGACACGGCCGGCACGCTGTTGGGATCCTTGCTCGGGAATTCCACGCCGCAGGATTCGACGAACTTGCGCGGTGGCATGGCGCCGAGGCGCGCGATCACGCGGTCGCAATCCACCGTGACCTCGCCGGCGTCGGTCTTGATCGCCAGGCGCCCTCGCGTAGAGCCATCGGCCAGGTCCTCGGCGGAGGCGATCGAGGCCTTGTAGATGCACTGCATCTTGCCGCTCTCGATGGCCTTGAGCACCGCGGCGTTGTTGGCTTCCTTGGCGCGCGTGAATTCCCCATCGCGGTTCAGGATCGTCACGCGGTTGTGGCCCGCGAGCGCCAGCGCATTCTCGATGCCGGCGTCGCCGGCGCCCACGATGACGATGGCCTCGTCCTGGTATTCGTCGGGATCGTCGAGCTGGTATTGCACGAACGCGGCGTCCTCGCCGGTTACGCCGAGCTTGCGGATGTTGCCCTGCAGGCCGATCGCGAGCACCACGCGCTCGGCCGCGAGCGTGGCGCCGTCGCGCAGCGTCAGCGTAAAGGCGCCCTTGTCGCCGGTGATGGCGGTGACCGGCGAAGTCAGGCGCGCGTTGAGCGCCAGACGCCCGGCGCCTTCCGCCCAGCCGCCGAGGATCTGCTCGCGCTTGCCGGCGCCGAACGGCAGCGGGCTGCGCAGGGGCAGCACGGAAGGCTCCGCCATCACGTGCTTGCCTTTCTGGTAGCGGAAGATCGTGTTGGAAAGATGCGACTCGGCTTCGAGCAGCAAGTACGACAGCTTGAGCTCCGCTGCGCGCGCCGCGGCCGACAAGCCCGCGGGGCCCGAGCCCACGATCACGACCCTGAACGACTCGCCCAACCGACCTCTCCCGGTTCGCCTGTCGCCTGAGCCTCAGCCTAGAATGCGGTACCGCCTAGCCGCAAGGACTTCCGGCGATATGGCGTGCCTGCGTTGTCTCGCACTTGTTCTGCTCATGCTGTCCGTGCCGCTGGGCGCAGCGGGCGCGGCCGCGCCCGCGCCCGCCGAACCACCGAGGGCCCATGACGCGCACCTCGGCGTCGCCACCTGCGCCGGCAGCGCCTGCCATGGCGGCGCCAAGCTCTCGGGCACGCACATCCGGCAAGACGAATACCTGACCTGGCAGCGCCAGGATCGCCACGCGCAGGCCTACGCGACACTGCGCAGCGAGGCTTCGCGCCGCAT
>JAYUGN010000185.1:0-5030 GCA_043767605.1 Gammaproteobacteria bacterium | reverse complement strand
CATGCGCATCGGGCGCATCGTCCACGAGGGCGTGCCGGGCGAGTTCAACTATCGCAACGCGCACGTCGATGGGGGCGGCCGCTCGATCGACCCCATCAACCTGCCGCTGGACCGCGAGCGGGTCTTCAACACTCGGGCCAACCACGGCCTGTTCGGGGTGCTGCACGACGCGGGCCCCGATACGTGGGGACGCAAGGTGCTGACGTCGATTGATCCGGCCTGGATGGGGCGTGCCACCGAGTTGGATATCTTGCTGCGGACTTCCGGCCACGGTGTCGGCGCGCTGCTGTTCTCTGAATCCCTGGATGACGTGGCCCCGCGCTCGCGCGGCGTGGCGCTGGATCAGCTCGGCGCCGCGGCCGAAGCGGCGCACCAAGTCGAGCAGGGTGAATTGCTTCGCGCGCAGTTGCGCGCGCTGATGATGGCGTCCACCTCGATGGGCGGCCTGCACCCCAAGATCGCGGTGACCGATGCCGACGGCGTGGACTGGATCGCCAAGTTCAAGGCGCGTGACGATGAAATCGATACACCCCGCATTGAGCTCGCGACGATGCAGCTTGCGGGTTCGGGCATCGGAATCACGGCCGCCGCGGTGCGACAGGTCGGGATCGGCGAACAGGCGGCGCTGCTCGTGCGGCGCTTCGATCGCACCCCCGACTCGGTGCTGCACTACGCCAGCGCGCATGCGCTCTGGAATGCCGAGCGAGCGAATGAAGCGGACTACCGGGGCTGGGCGTCCTACGCCGGCATCGGCGCGCTGCGTCGCAAGCTCCCGGGCGGAGACGTCGTGGGCGATGTGGCGGAGCTGTTCCGACGCATGGTGCTGAACATCATCATTGGCAACACGGACGACCATGGGCGTAACCACGGATTCCTCATGGATCGGGCTGGCAACTGGAGCCTGGCACCGGCGTTCGACGTGCTGCCGGGCTTCCGTTCGGAAATGCAGGCACTTGGCGTGGGTCCCGATGGCACCAAGCGCTCGCTCGAGAACGCGCTGGCTGGCGCGGCGCTGTTCGGATTGAACCAGGTGCAGGCCAGGGAAGCGATAGCCCAGATTCAGCGAGCTGCCACAACGCGCCTGCCGGGATTGCTCAGGACTGCCGGCGCGACGCCGGCCGAGACAGATCGGGTGCTGGGGCGCGTCTTCGGGGCTTGAACAACGTGCTCCCAGCGCGTCTGCGGACTCTCAATGTCCCGCGCGGACTCTTGAATTGCCAGACGGAGACCTATTTTTGCCGCGAGAGGGCTTGTGCTTGCGCGCGAACGCCAGCAGGAACTCCATCTGGTCGGCCAGGATCTTGCGATTCGAGAGGATCAGGTACTCGGCCAGGTTCGGCGTATAGGGCACGGCCAGCAGCTTCATGTTGGCCTCCTCCGGCGTGCGGTCGTCCTTGCGCTGGTTGCAGTGCTTGCAGGCGGTCACGCAGTTTTCCCACACGCAGTCGCCGCCGCGCGACACCGGCACGACGTGGTCGCGCGTGAGCTGCGACACCGGATACTGGTCGCCGCAGTACAGGCAGAGGTTGTGGTCGCGCTGGAACAGCGTGCGGTTGGTCAGCAGCGGCACGCCGCGCTCGAAGCGCCGCGAGCGGTCGCCGACCGCGATGATCGAGCCGATCTGCACCTGGCTTTGCTTGCCCGTGCGCGCGCAGGTGCCACCGTGGATCACGAAGCGCTCTTTGCCGGCTTCCCAGACCACGCGCTCGCGCGAGTAGAGAGTGACCGCGGATTGCCAGGTAATCCATCCCACCGGCAGGCCGCCGGTATCGAGTTTCAGGATGTGGGGAATCATGGCTGCTTAGATAGTAGCCATTTCCGCGCAGCATGCAATGCGCGTGCCGGTTTCAGCCGCCCAGCCAGCCCCTCACGGCAGCCGTGAAACCCTGCGGATCGGCCGACATGATCCAGTGGCCCGTGTCGAAACCCTGCACCTTGTTGCCCGGACGGCTCAGCAGCCAATCGAGCCAGCTTTGGGTGTGGAACTGGAACGGCTTGCGCTTCGCATAGATGTAGAACATCGGCACGGCCGGCTTGAACTCGCGGAACTGCGGGCGCAGGCCGCGCGAACCGGCAAACCACATCAGGAAGTACGGGAAGGCCATGCCGGAGTGCATCGTCGCCGGGTCGGTCGGGCAGCGGATGCCCTTGGCCACCGAGCGCACGATGGCGTCGCCGATCTTGCCGCCGATCATCCACGCGAATGCCAGCGGGATTTGATACGCGAGCACCATCAGCGCGGTGCTGATCGTGAGCTCGCGGCGCACCGAGGCCGGATCACCGATGTCGGCGCCGATGATCTTCGAGACGAGCTGCGGATTGCGGATGTAGAACTGGTAGCCGTAGACGCAGCCCCAGTCGTGCAGCAGCAGGATCACCGGCTTGCCCGGCGAGACCTGCGCGATCACCTTGGCGACGAAGGCGCTGAACTCCTCGACGTCGCGCGTGCGCCGCTCGTGCGCGCGATCGAAGCCGGGAAAGGTGAAGCGCACGCAGCGGAACGTGCCCTTCAGCGCTGCGACCTGGTGGTCCCACAGGCGGTAGCTGTCGGGCCAGCCGTGGATCATCACGATCGTCTCGGCGCCGGCGCCTTCAACGTGGATGTCGACGCCGTCAATAAAAAGAAAAGGGGTCGCAGTCATTTTCTTATGCTTCCTTTTGGTGCGTATTGAGCAGGCCGGAAAAGAAAAGGACTGCGACCCCTTTTCTTTTCATTACAGCTCGGCGGCCAGCCGGCTGCCCTGGTTGATGGCGCGCTTGGCGTCGAGTTCGGCCGCGACATCCGCGCCGCCGATCAGGTGCACGGACACGTTTGCGGCCTTCAGCGGCTCGTGCAGTTCGCGCAGCGGCTCCTGGCCGGTGCACAGCACGATGTGGTCCACCTCGACCAGCGTGGGCTTCTCGCGTTTCTCGCCGAAGGTGATGTGCAGGCCCTTCTCGCTGATGCCTTCGTAATTCACGCCGGCGAGCATCTCGACGCGCTTCATCTTGAGCGTGGAGCGGTGGATCCAGCCGGTGGTCTTGCCCAGGCCCTTGCCCAGGCCCGTGGCCTTGCGCTGCAAGAGCGTGACCTGCCGCGCCGGCGGCGCAATCTCGGGCTTGACGAGGCCGCCGCGGGTTTCGCCGGGATCGCCGACGCCCCATTCCTTGCGCCAGGCGGCGAGGTCGAGCGAGGGCGAGTGGCCTTCCTCGACGAGGAACTCGCTGACGTCGAAGCCGATGCCGCCGGCGCCGACCACGGCCACGCGCTTGCCGGCGGTCTTGCGGTTGCGCAGCACGTCGATGTAGCTGAGCACCTTGTCCGGATGCTGGTCCTGCCCGGGGATGCGCGGGTTGCGCGGCAGCACGCCGGTGGCGAGCAGCACTTCGTCGTAGCCGCCCTTGATCAGCTCATCGGCGCTGATGCGCTTGTTGAGGTGCAGCTTCACGCCGGTGCTGGCGATCTTGTGCGTGAAATAGCGCAGCGTCTCGTGGAATTCTTCCTTGCCCGGCACTTTCTTGGCCATGTTGAACTGGCCGCCGATCTCGGCCGCCGAGTCGAACAGGTCAACGTGGTGCCCGCGCTCGGCGGCGACGGTGGCGGCCGCGAGGCCCGCGGGCCCGGCGCCGACGACGGCGATCTTCTTCTTCTGCATCGCCGGCGTGTAGTTGAGCTGCGTCTCGTGGCAGGCACGCGGGTTCACCAGGCACGAGGCGATCTTGTTCTTGAAGGCGTGGTCGAGGCAGGCCTGGTTGCAGGCGATGCAGGTGTTGATCGTCTCGCTCTTGCCCTCGCGCGCCTTCTTCACGAAGTCCGCGTCGGCCAGCAGCGGCCGCGCCATCGAGATCATGTCGGCGCAACCATCGGCGAGCACCTGTTCGGCGACTTCGGGCGTGTTGATGCGGTTGGTCGTGCACAGCGGGATGCCGACTTCACCCTTGAGCTTCTTCGTCACCCACGCAAACGCCGCGCGTGGCACCGAGGTGGCGATGGTCGGCACGCGCGCCTCATGCCAGCCGATGCCGGTGTTGATGATCGTCGCGCCGGCCTTCTCGACGGCCTTGGCGAGCAGCACGATCTCGTCCCATGAACTGCCGGCGGGGATGAGGTCCAGCATCGACAGGCGATAGATGATGATGAAGTCGCGACCCACCGCCTCGCGCGTGCGCTGCACGATCTCGACCGGCAGGCGCATGCGGTTGCTGTAGTCGCCGCCCCATTCGTCGGTGCGCTTGTTGGTGTGCGTGGCGAGGAACTGGTTGATGAAGTAGCCCTCGCTGCCCATCACCTCGACGCCGTCGTAGCCCGCGTCTTGCGAGAGTTTTGCGCAGCGCACGAAGGCCTGGATCTGCTTCTCGACGCCGCGGCTCGACAGCTCATGCGGCGCGAACGGCGAGATCGGGCTCTTGATGCGCGAAGGCGCCACCGCGAACGGGTGGTAGCCGTAGCGGCCGGTGTGCAGAATTTGCAGCGCGATCTTGCCGCCCTCGGCATGCACCGCCGCGGGAATTTCCTGGTGCCGCCGCGCCGCGCCACGGGTGGCCAGCGTACCGCCGAGCGGCTTGGTCCAGCCGGCGATGTTCGGTGCAAAGCCGCCGGTGACGATCAGGCCGACCTCACCGCGTGCGCGTTCGGCGAAATACGCCGCGAGCCGGTGGAAATGCTTGCGGGAATCTTCGAGGCCCGTGTGCATGGAGCCCATCAGCACGCGGTTGCGCAGCGTCGTGAAGCCGAGATTCAGGGGCGACAGCAGGTTCGGGTAGTTCATTTATTGAGGGAGAGGATGTGGCCGATTTCGGGGGGCGTGCGGCCCTCGAGGACCTCGAGGTAGGCGCCGGCCACCGCGACGATGCCGCGGCTGTGGCGGATCTGCAGCCAGTTCGCCGCCGAGGGCAGGAACATCGTCCAGGCCTGGCCGAAGCGCGTGCGGAACACATCGCCGCCCCAGTCCTTCATGCGCTTGGCCATCTGCGTGGGCGCAAAGAAAAATTGCGGCTTGGGTCCCGGCATGGCGTGCTGCGTGGCGCGCTGGTCCCAGTGCGTGGCGCCG
>JAYUGN010000184.1:0-1624 GCA_043767605.1 Gammaproteobacteria bacterium | reverse complement strand
TTTCGCGCGGCGTCGCGATGGCGGGCTCGGAGTCGATCGTCCAGTCGCCGTACGCGCTGGTCGAGATGGGCGGACGCCCGACCGGCGGCTACGGCCTCGCGGTCGCGCGCGCGGCCGTGCTGCGCGGCGAGCTCCTGATCCTGCAGGCGACGTTCGTGTCGCCCGCACCGGGCAGCCTGCGCACGCAGGCGCTCAGCAGCCCTTGCGTGCTCGTGCAGTTGCCGCGCGGCCGTTACCGCACGATAGAAGTGCAGGACCAGAGCGGCGCGGTGCGCGCGCGCGGCGGCTTGCCGCAGGCCGCGCCCGAGGCGGCACCCGCCGTGGTGCCCGCCCAATGATGCGCCTGGCGCTGGCACTCGCCATTGTGCTCGCCGCGCCGCTGGCGCACGCGCAGGCGCTGTCGCCCTCGGGCACCGTGGATGCATTCCACTACGCGATGAAATCCGGCGATCGCCGCAAGGTGCTCGAGTTCATGTCGGCCGACGTGCTGGTGTTCGAGCAGGGGCGGCTGGAGCGCTCGCGCACCGAGTATGCGAAGCAGCACCTGGGCGAGGACATCCGCTTCGCGGCGACCACCTCGCTGATCGTGTCGCGCCGCTCGGAAAAAATCACCGGCAACACGGCCTGGATCACCTCGGTCTACCGCAACCGTGGCAAGTACGAGAACCGCCCGGTGGACCTGACCAACGACGAAACCATGATGCTCACGCGCGTCAACGGCAAGTGGCGCATCGTGCACATCCACTGGTCGTTCGACGACCACACCGCCGCGCACTGAACGCAGGATGCTGACTTTCCTGCCGGCGCCGCTCACCGGCGCGATCATGGTCCTGATCCTGTCGGTCCACACCGTGCTGTGGTCCGCGATGGTCTACGTGGCAGTCATCCTGAAGCTGCTGAGCCCGACCCAGGGCCTGCGCGACCGCAGCTCGCGCCTCGCGGCCTGGCTGGCGCAGCGCTGGGCGTTGCTGAACACGGTGTGGGTCCGCTGGTTCCTGCGCGTCGAGTGGGAGATCCGCATCGAACCCGAGCTCAGCCGCGAGGGCCAGTACCTGGTGTGCTCCAACCACCAGAGCTGGAACGACATCTTCGTGCTCATGCACGCCTTTGGCGCGCGCGCGCCGTTCTTCAAGTTCTTCATCAAGCAGGAGCTGATCTGGGTGCCGGTGCTGGGCCTGTGCTGGTGGGGCCTGGATTACCCGTTCATGAAGCGCTACTCGGCCGAGCAGATCGCGAAAAACCCGGCGCTCAAGGGCACCGACCTCGCCACCACGCGCAAGGCCTGCGAGCGCTACAAGAACCAGCCGGTGCTGATCCTCAATTTCCTCGAGGGCACGCGCTACACGCAGGAAAAGCACGACCGGCAGCAGTCGCCGTACCAGCATTTGCTCAAGCCCAAGTCCGGAGGCTTCGCTTTCGTGCTCTCGGCGCTCGGCGGCAAGCTGGACTCGCTGCTCGATGTGACGATCGTCTACCCGGATGGCGCCGTCGGCTTCTTCGAGATGCTGAGCGGCAAGATGCGCAAGGTCATCGTCGAGGTGAAGGCGCTGACGATCCCGCAGGACCTCTTCAACGGCAACTACGAATCCGACCCGGTGTTCCGCGCGCGCTTCCAGGACTGGAT
>JAYUGN010000183.1:0-1633 GCA_043767605.1 Gammaproteobacteria bacterium | reverse complement strand
TTGCTGCGCAATGGCTCGCCGACCCGCGGCTTGCCTCGCGGAGCCAAGTCTCCGCTCGTCTGCGCCGCGCCCCGTTGGGGCTCCGGGTCGGCTGCGCTCTATTTGCTCCGCAAGCCCACCGGGCGCGCCCCGCGTATCACCGCCACGTTCAGGGCGGTACGTCTGTAGCGGCAACGAAGACGTGCGTGCGGCTCTCGCTCACCACGGAAGCAGGCAGCTCTCGTCATCACTGATTGCGTGTGGGGGCTGGGCGCTGTCTTTGCGTAGGTCAAGCGCAGCCGAGCCGGAGCCGCGAAGCGGTGGCGCGAAGGGCCGACGAGACATGGCGAGGAGGACCGAGCGGCAGCGAGGCTTGCATTCCGCAAAGGCAGCGCCCAGCCCCCACGCGCCAACCCAGCTTGCCGACGCAGCGCTGCCTGATCCCGAGCGCAGCGAGGGCGCTGCTGGGCTTCGCTACGCTCAGCCCAGCCTACGGCGAGGGTCAGCCCAGCCTACGACGAGCGTCAGCGCCGCCTCGGCGGCGGCCTGCGACCGCCACCCGGACGACCGCCACGCGGTGGCCCGCCGTGGTGGTGGCGATGCGGGCGCGGCTTGCGGATGAAGTCCGCCGGGATCAACGCATCGGCGTTGTCCATCTGCGGCAGGCGCCGGCCGATGAAGCGCTCGATGTCCGGCAGGCCGTAGACGTAGGTTTCGCAGCACAGAGAGATCGCGTCCCCTGACTGGCCCGCGCGCGCGGTGCGGCCGATGCGGTGCACGTAGTCCTCGGGGTCCTGCGGCAGGTCGTAGTTGATGACGTGCGAGACCGCCGGGATGTGCAGGCCGCGCGCGGCGACGTCGGTCGCCACCAGCACCGGCAGCTTGCCGTCCTTGAAGTCCTGCAGCAGGCGCTCGCGCTTGTTCTGTGGCACGTCGCCGGAGATCGTCGCGGCGTTGAAGCCGTTGGCCTGCAGCGTGATCTCCACGTGCTCGCAGTCGCGCTTGGTGTTGACGAAGATCAGCGTGCGCAGTGGCGCGTGGTGGCGCAGCAGGCCCACCAGCATCGGCAGCTTCTGGTCGTTGGCCACGTGCATCATCACCTGGCGCACCTTGTCGGCCGTGATCTGCTCGGCCTTGACCTCGATGTTGCGCGGGTTGTTCATGTGCTCGTAGGCGAGCTCCAGCACGCGGTGCGACAGCGTGGCGCTGAACAGGTAGTTGCGGCGCTCGGTGGGCGGCGGCATGCGGCGCAGCAGGTAGCGGATGTCGTCGATGAAGCCGAGGTCGAACATGCGGTCGGCCTCGTCGAGCACCACGACTTCCACCTGTTTCAGGTTGAACACGTGCTGCTTGAAGTAGTCGATCAGGCGGCCTGGCGTGCCGATCAGGATGTCGACGCCCTCGATCAAGGTCTGGCGCTGGCTGTCGTAGCCGGTGCCACCGTAGACCACGGCGAGCTTGAGGCCGGTCTTCGCGCCGATGCCTTCCGCGTCCTTGGCGATCTGGATCGCGAGCTCACGTGTCGGCGCGAGCATCACGGCGCGCGGCTGGCCCGGCTCGCCGCTGCGCGGCTTGCGCAGCAGGTGGTCCATGGTCGCCAGCAGGAACGCGGCCGACTTGCCGGTGCCGGTCTGGGCCTGGCCGGCGATGTCGA
>JAYUGN010000182.1:0-5072 GCA_043767605.1 Gammaproteobacteria bacterium | reverse complement strand
GGCACCGACCTGGCGCTCGACACCGGCATTGGTGTGTGCGGCAAGGAAGGCCAGAGCGTGCCGGTGGGCGTCGGGCAGCCGACGCTGAAGATCGAGGGAATTACCGTCGGCGGCACGCAGCGCAATTGAAACGCGCCTCCGGCACCCTGCGCATCATCGGCGGCGAATTCCGCAGCCGCCTCGTCGACTTCGATCCGAAAGCCGGCGTGCGGCCGACGCCGGACCGCGTGCGCCAGACCTTGTATGACTGGCTCACGCCCATCATCGAGGGCGCGTCCGTGCTGGACCTTTTCGCCGGCAGCGGCGCGCTCGGCCTCGAGGCGCTGTCGCGCGGCGCGGCCAGGGTCACGTTCGTGGAATCGGGCAAGGCGCAGTGCGAGGCGATCCGGGCGGCGCTGGCCGTTCTGAAGGCCGCGGATCGGGCCGAGGTGTTCAACGAGAATGCGTTGGGTTTCCTCGCAAGACCCCTCACCTCCTACGACATCGTGCTGCTCGATCCGCCCTTCGATTCCGAGCTGGTGGGCTCGACCCTGCCGCGCCTGCCGCCGCTGCTGAAAGCCATGAACCGGGTCTACGTGGAATGGCACCGCGGCGACGCGATCCCCTGGCCTGCGGGATGCACGGTGCTCAAGGAGAAAAAGGCCGGTCAGGTAAGCTACGCGCTCGCCACCTTCGAGGCGCCTGGCGCCTGAAACGGAAAGCCGAGATGCCGGTCACCGCAGCCTACAGCGGCACCTTCGACCCGATCACCTTCGGGCACACCGACATCATCGAGCGGGCGGCGCGCATGTTCCCGCGCCTGATCGTCGCGGTGGGCCTGAACCCGTCCAAGAATCCGCGCTTCACCATCGAGGAGCGCTGCCAACTGGTCGCAGCCTCGGTGGCGACGCTCAAGAACGTCGAGGTGAAGCCCTTCGGCGGCCTGGTGGTGGACTTCGCCCGCGAGAATGACGTCACCGTGCTGGTGCGCGGCGTGCGCAGCGTCGGCGATTTCGACTACGAAAAGCAGATGGCGGTCATGAACCGCGACCTCTACCCGAAGCTCGACACCGTGATGCTGGTGCCGGCGCCGGAGCACGCGCACCTGTCCTCGAGCCTGGTGCGCGAGCTGGCCAGCCTCGGCGCGCCGATCGAGAAGTTCGTGCCCAAGCCGGTGCTGCCGCTGCTGCGCGAGCGCTTCGGCCAGGCCGCGAAGCGCAAGAAGTAGGAACGGCCCATGGCCGCGATCAGTCCGTGTCGCTGAAGATCACCGCCGAGTGCATCAACTGCGACGTCTGCGAGCCGGTCTGCCCGAACGAGGCGATCTCCGCCGGCGAAGTCATCTATGAGATCGATCCGGATCTGTGCACCGAATGCGTCGGCCACTTCGACAAGCCGCAGTGCGTCGCGGTCTGCCCGGTGAACTGCATCCCGCTGGACGAACTGCGCGTCGAGACCCAGCCGCAGTTGATGGCCAAGTTCCACCGCATCATCGCGTTCGCCAAGTAGAAGAAATGAAAATGTTGTTTTTCCCTTCGCGTCCCTGGCGTGCTTTACGAGAAACGCTTTTTCTGTTTCTGTTCGCGGGCACCGTTCAGGCGGCGACGCCGCCCGGCTACGCCGTGGCCAGCGCGCATCCACTGGCCACGCAAGCCGGAATGGAAATCCTCGCCGCCGGCGGTAACGCTTTCGACGCCGCGGTCGCCGTCAGTGCCGCACTGACCGTGGTCGAGCCGCAGAGCTCGGGCATCGGCGGCGGCGGCTTCTGGCTGCTGCATCGTCAGTCGGACGGCTTCGAAACCATGGTGGATGGCCGCGAAGTCGCGCCGCTGGCGGCGACCCGCGGCATGTACCTCGATGCCAAGGGCGTGGCGATTCCCGCGCTGTCGCGCGACGGCGCGCTGTCGGCGGCCATTCCCGGCGCGCCGTCCGCATGGGTCTACCTTTCGCAGAAGTACGGCAGCCTGCCGCTGGCCAGGACCCTGGCGCCGGCGATCCGGTACGCGCGCGAGGGCTATGTGCTGGATGCGCGCGTGGCCAGGGTGCTCGCCACCGAGCTGCCGCGCTTTTCACCTGCAGCCGCCGCGATCTGGGGCAGCGCGGCCGAGGGCACGCGGGTGAAGCAGCCGGAGCTCGCCGACACGCTCGAGCAGCTGGCGAAGAACGGCAACGCCGGGTTCTACACGGGCCCGGTGGCGGAAAAACTGCTCGCGGGCGTGAAAGCCGGCGGCGGAATCTGGGCGCCGGAGGATCTCTCCCGCTACCACGTGATCGAGCGCAAGCCGCTGGCGTTCTTTTTCCGCGACTACCGGATTGTCACGGCGCCGCCGCCGTCCTCGGGCGGCATCGTGCTGGCGGAATCACTGGGCATGCTCGAGGCGCTGGCCTGGCCGCCGGGCGACGGCGTGCAGGCGCGCCACCGCGTGGTCGAGGCCTTGCGCCGCGCCTTCCGTGATCGCCAGTTCGTCGGCGACCCGGATTTCGTCGCGATCCCGCTGTACCGGCTCCTGTCGCGCGACTACGGGTTGCAGCTTGCCCGCGACATCGACTACAGGGCGGCGACCCCCAGCGCGAGCCTCGGCGCGCGCCCGGCCACGCCGGAGGGCGACAACACCTCGCATTTCTCGATCCTCGATGCGAAGGGCAACCGCGTGGCCGGCACGGTCACGATCAACCTGGCCTTCGGTTCCGGCTACATGGCGCCGGGCACGGGCGTGTTCCTCAACGACGAGATGGATGATTTCGCCGCCAGCACCACGGCGAGCAACGCCTATGGCCTGGCGGGCTCCGCCGCCAACGCCATCGCGCCGGGCAAGCGGCCGCTGTCGAGCATGTCGCCGACGTTTGTCGAGGGACCGCGCGGGCTGCTGATCGTCGGCACACCCGGCGGCGGGCGCATCCCGACGATGGTGCTGCGCGCCATCCTCGGCTTCGCGCAGGGCCTCACCGCGGCGCAGGTCGTCGCGCTGCCGCGCTATCACCATCAGTACCTGCCGGACCAGATCGACTACGAGCCCGGCGCGCTGAGCGAATCGGAGCAGGCGGGGCTCAACGCCCTCGGCCACCGGCTCAAAGCCGTGCCGGACGGCTACGGCAACATGCAGGCCGTGACCTGGGACCCGAAGACCGGTGCGCTCGATGCGCAGGCCGATCCGCGCGGCGTCGGCGCCGGCGAGGTGAAACTGAAATAAAGGTGTGCGTCCCCTTTATTGGAAGCCCGGCAGCCCGAGCTGCTCGGGTTTCTGCGGGATCTTCAGAATCCGCCCGGTGTCGAAGTGGTTGGCCGACAGCACGGCGAGCAGGCGGCCGTAGACCTCGTCGCTCATCTCGGGCGTGCGCGAGAAGATCCAGCAGTAGTTGCGGTTCGGATGGCCGATCACCGTGTACTGGTAGTTCTCGTCGATGTAGAGCACCGCGTAGTCCTGCCACAGCGGTTGCAGGAACGTGATGCGGCCTTCGGCGTTGTTGACCCTGTTGAGCACGTCGATCAGGCCGTGCTTCTGGAACGGCTTCTTGTCGAACTCGTCGCGCGCGGTCAGCACGTCATCCAGCATGCCGTCCTCGCGCAGGCTGTAGTCCACGTAGGTTTCCTTGTTCCCGGACTCGGCAAAGTAGGGGATGTTGGCGATCATGTACCAGCGGCCGAGATAGCGGTTCAGGTCGAGGTACGGCACCGGCAGCAGCGGCACGTCCTCGATCGAGTCGGGGAACTCGAAGCCGTCCTCGTCGATATTGCCCCGCCCCGCGCAGGCCGCAAGCAGTAGGACACCCAGCAACAGGAGTTTTTTCACGGCAGGGCAATGACGCGGTTCAGGTCGGCAGGTAGTTTACGGGCCGCTCGGCCCGCAGGATGCGCGCGTTGGCGCGGCGGTGCGCCGCCAGCTTCACGCGCTTGCGGCGCGGCCGCACTTCGGACAGCCGCACGCCCAGGGATTCGCGCAGCACGCGCGCGTTGATGCTGCGGGGCCGTCGCCGCAACTGGTCGATCGTGTCGGTGGCGATCACCCGCCGCAAGTGCTCGACGTGCTTCTCGATCTCGAACATGTACGGGTTGGTGCCGTTGAAGTGCTTGTCGAGGTAGCGGTAGGTCTTGTGGAAATAGCCGTCGAGCCGCTCGGCGAACAGCTTGTCCACGAAGCCCGGGGTCTTGCGCACGAGGTCTTCGGGCGACCGGTAGATCACCGCCGGGCCGCCGGCGATGCCCGGCGCGGCCAGGCCACAGGCGCGGAACTCGTGGAACAGGTAGCTCTTGCACTTCTCGAGGTAACAACGGTCCGCCATCTGCGCGATCAGGTCGGCGGTGCCGAGCATGAAGCCGACCTTGCGGTCGAGGCGGTTGTGCACGTTGATTTTCGGCAGGGCGATCTCGTAGCCGGTGAAGTGCACCAGCCGCGCGGCGAGCCGGGCTTCGCGCCCAAAGCCGATCTTGGGCAGGAAATCGAGCAGGAAGTTCGCGCTGCGGGTCACGTGGTAGAACGTGAACTCGGCGCCGTTGTGGTACTCCGATTCGTCGTAGCGGCGGATGTAACCGGCGTCGTGGAACAGCGCGAGGATCACGCCGAGGCGGGCGCGGCGCTCGCCGATGCGGGAGCGCTTGGGCACCGAGCGCTCGTGGCCGTCGACCAGCCGGGCGATGGCCAGCGTGCAGTCGAGGCTGTGCTGGACGTCGTGGTACCAGGTGTCGCAGCCGTGGTAGCCCGGCAGGATGCCGGCGTACAGGTGCGCGAAGGTGTCGAAGGCCAGCTTGACGGGCGACAGGTCGGCCCGCGGGTAGAGCGCCGCAAGCATGCCGCAGACCACCGTGCAGACCTCATGGGGGTCCGACACGTTGATCGTGTTCGTCACGTCGAAATGGCTGCGCCGGTCCCGCATGCCCCCACCCCAGGTCGAAGAGCGAACATAGAGTAACGCTGTTCAGACCGGGACGAACTCCCGGGCGCCGGCGCCGGCGGCGGCGCGGCGGGTGCGCCGCGTGTCCATCGGCAGGGTCAGGCGGCGCGAGCGCGGATCCGACAGGCGGATGCCCATCAAGGCCCGCAGTGCCGGGGCGTTGATCCTCTCCGGCTGGCGGCGCAGGCGCTCAAAGGCCCCCA
>JAYUGN010000181.1:0-13726 GCA_043767605.1 Gammaproteobacteria bacterium | reverse complement strand
CCCGCACGCGCATCGGGTCGTTACGCCGTGCCGGCGGCATTGCGGCGCCTGCGCGCCAACCCGAGCACGCCCAGCACCAGCAGCGTCCACGGCGACACAGGGCCGCCGCTGCCCAGGACCTTGGTGTTGTCTCCTGCCGAGACCTTGATGTCGAGCACCGCGCGGTCGCTGGCGACACCATCGCGATCCGTCACCGTCAGCGTGGCCTGGTAATCGCCGGCGCTTGCGTAGGTGTGGAAAACGGAAGCGCCGGACTGCGTGACGGACGGCGTGCCATCGCCGAAGCCGAAGGTGTAGCTCCGGATACCGTCGCCAGCATCGGAGTCGCGCGAACTGGCGCCGCTGAGGCTCACGGTCTCGGTCGGCTTGACTTGGGCCGAGGTCGCCGAGAGCACTGCCAGCGGCGGTGAGTTCGTCACGGTGACCGAATCGGACGCGCTATTGGCGGCGCCGTCGGTGTCGATGATCGTGACGGTGGCGGTATAGATGCCCGCGCGGGCATACGCATGGCTGACGCGGCTGGCGTTGCCGGCCTGCACCGGGCTGCCGTCGCCGAAATCGAAACCATAGCTTGCCAGGCCTTCCACATCGGTCGAGCCGGACGCATCGAATGTCACCGTGCGGTTCTTGCCGACCGTCTTTGGCGTCGCCGTAAGCCGCGCGACCGGCGGATTGTTCGGCACCTCGACCTGCACCAACGCATCGGAGGCGCTCTGCCTGCCTTCCTCGTCGAACACGCGCAGCAGCACGTTGTAGAGGCCGGGCCGCGTGTAAGTGTGTACCGCCGAAGGCACGGTATGCGTCTCGGCCGGTGAGCCGTCGCCGAAATCGAGGAAGTCATAACGCACCACGCGGTCGGTGGTGCGCACCGAGTCGGGATCGTTCGAGCCGCTGGCGTCGAAGGTGACATCGAGCGGCGCCGAGCCGCGTGACGGATTGGCGGACAGGTATGCCACCGGCGCGGTGTTGCTGACGGGGATGGTGACGGTTGCCGGATTGGCGCTCGAGACCCCGGTCGAATCCTTGATGGTGACCGACGCGGTATAGCTGCCGCTGAGCGGATAACCATGGGCCAGGCTGTTGGCCGGCGGCACGACCGTCACCTCGCCCGAGCCGTCGCCGGGATCGAACGTGTACGCCACGATGGTCCGTCCCGCCGGCACGTGTGACGCGGAAGCGTCCAGCGTGACGGTCTCACCCTTGCGGACAGACGCCGGTACCGCACTGAGCTCCGCGACGACTTCATTGATGACTGCGATGCGGGCGATGCCGTTGGTGCTGCTCTGCAGCCCGCGCGAGTCGGTCACGCTCAGCGTGGCAACGAAATCCTGCTGCTCGGCCGAGGTGCTGTAGGTGTGCCTCAGGTTCACCGGCGCGCTGCTCAGGTCCACGCTCTGGCCGTCGCCGAAATCAAGGTGGTAGTTGGCGATCGTGTCGGCGGGGGCGGGGCTCGTATCCGGATCGCTGGCGCTGCCGTTGAACGTAACCGTGAGCGGCGACTGGCCGCCTTCAGTGTCCGCCGTGAAGCTGTTCACGACCGGCGGCTGGTTCGGCCGGCAGAACTGGTTGCTCGGCACGGCGAGGCTGCCGGTGTAGCCCAGCCCATCGGGCATCTCATCGACCGTGCCGGTGATCACGCCGCCGGTGGTGACGGTCACGGCGGAAACGAAACCGGTGATCACATCACCGGATATGAGGCCCAGGTCGCTGGCCTTCACGATGATGATCGCCCGGTTGAACGGCGTCACATAGCTGCTGCTGGATTCGGCCGGTTTTTGCGTACCGGCCGTCACAAAGCGGCCGTCGCTGGTGCCGGCGTTGCTCGTGCCCGGCGTGTACGACTCGAAAGTCGGCGTGGCGCCGTTCCAGGTCATGCGCACCGCTTTGTAGCGCTCGCCGGCGCCGTTGGCGATTCGCATCGAGACATACCAGGACGACTGGGCGGGCTGCGGCGAGACTCCCGGATCGGTGTTGATGGCAAAGATCAGCTTGACCACGCCATCGGCCGCGAACGGCTGCGTGAGCCGGAAGGATCTCAGGTCCATCCCCGGGCCGGCGCTGCCGGCCGGCGCGGTGCCGCCGGTGCCGACCGGATCGGTCAACAGGGTAAGGCCTGGGAACGTGCAGATGCTTTCGGTCCCGATTGGCGTGGAGATTGCCAGGTGCGCTTCGTTGCTGAATGCGCTGGTCAGCGGCACCGCGCTGTTGGTTTTGACGACGTAATACAAGTCGGGAATCGAGTCACCCGAGGTGGTGTCTTCGTACTGCGGCTTGGCGTCCGGCGTGCTGCCGATAAGGGTGTAGGCTCCGCCGGGCGTCGTGCCGCGGTACACGTCGTAATTGACGATCAGCACTCCGCCGTTGTCCGGCGCCTTCCATCTCAGCTTGGCCGAAATGGAGTCGCGCGTGGACGGCGTGGGATGCCCGCGATCCTTGTCGAGCAGGCAGGCGCGTTTCGGGCTGACCGTCTTCGGACTGATCGGCCCGGCGTCGCCGATGCCCGCGTTGGTGTCGTTGACGTTGTCGAATGCGACGAACAGGGATTTGCCGCCGATCTGGCGCGCCACGCGCATGCGGGCGCCCTTGTCGTTTCCCGCCTGCGTGCCTGAGACGCAGCCGCTGCTCACGCAACCGTCGCTGTAGCCGTACAGCGGGCGGCCCTTGTCGTCCAGCGTGATCTCGTTGAAGTCGAGCAGGTTGCGGTTGCCGTTGACGCCGTTGCCACCCTGTTGCCAGATGCCGGTGTTGTGCTGCACCGGGTCGTTCGGCGTGGCGTTGACCGTGGTCCAGGTCCTGCCCTCGTCGTAGGTCGTGGCCATGAACGCGTACCAGTTCATGCCGATCGACGTTCCCGCCTGGTAGTCGCCGGCCTGATTGGTGCCCAGGAAGCCGCAGGCGGCGCGACCGGCGCTGCCGCCGATCGCCTCGGTGTGCGCGGCGTTCCTGACGCCGTGCGACTTGCCGATGTCGGTATCGCGGAGCCAGGTGACGGTCGTGCCGTTGCGCTTGCCGACCGCGACGTGCGCGTGGCCTTCCTGGCCGCCGGCTTCATTGTTCACATAGCAGTAGTAGAGGGTGTTGGCGGCATCGATGGCGATCGAGGGATCGTCGCCGCCGGGGCTCTGCGGCGCCGTGGTGAAGACCGGGCCGTTGGCATCCGCGGTCTTCTTCTCGACCGCGAACTCGGTCCAGGGCGTCAAGCTCGTGTCGAGGCTGATGGCGCCGCCTTGCTTGCTGCCACAGGACTTGTCCGGCATCCACGCGCTGCCGTCGGGCGCGATTCTCACGTGCCCATGCAGGCCGCCGCACCCCTGGGAATTGGAGGCGCCGGGTCCGGTGGCCACCTGGCCGTTCTCGAAGCTGGTGCCCAGCGTCAGGCTGCGCTGGCACACCGAGCCTACGAGGTTCTGCGTGCAATACAGCACGTACTGGCCCTTGTTCTGCGGGGTCGCTCCCGGGATGCTGGCGGGGAACGGACCGGTGCCGATGGTCTGGTGATCGACGCCGCCGCTCGGCGGCGCGATACCGATATCGATCCAGCTGTCTCCGTCATTGTCGGTATAGGCGTAACCCCCGTTCCCGCCGGTCGTCTGGTTGCTGGAGAAGGTGCGGCCGCTGACCTGGTCCGTCCACATGATCGGATCTACGGTCGTGGGCGTCGCGCTGCTCTTGTTTTCCCATAACTCCGGGCACGCCTCGGGCAGGCCCGAATCGGTCCCGGAGCCGTCCGGTTTGATCTCCGCCGGCGTGACGCGGGCGACCGGCACGTTGTTCTCGGCCATGATCCGCCGGGTCTTCGGGTTGAAGCCGATGTTGAATTCGCCGGAGCTGGCGGCCGTGTAACCCGCCGCGGCTGGCGGCACGAACAACTGGTAGCGCGGCACGCCGGCGCAGGTCGGATCGGCGGCGCCGAAAACGGTCGCGTCACAGGGTCCGGGGCCGCCGCTGGTATCCCTATCGGTGATCTCCAGCGAGATGTTCACGCTGTACGAGTTTGCGCTGCCCGCGAACACGCAAGTGAACACGTGGTACACGGTCGTGTTCGGCTGGGCGGCGACCATCAACACCTCGGCTTCGTCGGGGCCGCCGTTGTCGGACGCCTGGATGCTGACGTTATTGGCGTCCTTCAGGTGCAGGATCATGTCCGCGCCCGTAACGCCCGGAACCTCGATCCGTATCGAGTAGATTTTGGTCCCGAAACTGCTGGGAAGCGAGGTGGTGAGGTCGAAGCGGTCGCTCATGTTCGCGCCGTTCGGGCAGGTGTTGGCCGGAGCCTGGGCGACGAGCAGCGGCCCGCCGGTGTAGGTGAGCTTCGGGCTGGCCACGGTGATGGTGCCGCTCGGCGGCGTGGTCGCGGCTATGACACCGGCCAGCCACACGAGACCGAGCGCAGCGAGCGGACGCAGTCGTTTGCTGATCACGGCAATCTCCTGTCGCACGGACCCGTCCTGGTGCGGCGCCCCCGCAGCAACGCCCCCATCGCGAGCAAGCCAAGACTCGCCATCGGCACGGCCCCGACCAGCTGGAGGTTACTCGGCGCCGGCGGCGGCGCCAGCACCTCCACCTGCACCAGGGCATCGGAGGCACTGGGTTTGCCTTCTTCGTCGAACACGCGCAGCAGCACGTTGTGGACTCCGATTGCGCTGAAGGTGTGGACCGCGGCTGGCACGACCTTCGTTTCCGCCGGCGAGCCATCGCCATAGTCGAAGCGGTAGCTGACGACGCGGTCGGTGGTCTGCACCTCATCCGGATCGTACGAACCGCTGGCGTCGAAGTTCACCGTGACCGGTGGCGTGCCGCCGGCGCGATCCGCGATCAGCGCGGCAACGGGCGCGGTGTTGCTCACGCTCACGGTTGCCGTTCCCGGAGCCTCGCTGGCGAAGCCCTGCGAGTCCGTCACGCCCACCGACGCCGCGTAGTCGCCGCCGCGGCTGTAGGTGTGCGGAACGGTTTTCGCGCTGGTGGTGACCTGCGCCGCGCCGTCACCCGCGTCGAACGTGAATTCGGTGATGGCCCAGTTGTTGGCGGCCTTCGACCCGGACGCATCGAGCGTCACCGTGCTGCCCTTGACGATCGCGGCCGGCGTTGCGACCAGTAGCGCCAGCGGCGTGTTGTCGATCTCGACGTCGGCCTGTCTGCTCACCAGGCTCTCCTTGCTCCTGGAGTCGGCGACCTTCAAGGCGGCTCTGAAAAATTCGCGCTGCCGGTTGGACGAGTAGACGTGCCCGTACCCGGCGGGGGCCGAGGACAGGTCCACCTGCTGGCCGTCGCCGAAGTCCAGGTGCCAGTTTGCAATCGTATCGGCCGGCGCGGCGGTGTCGTCGTCATGCGCCGTGCCGCTGAGTGCGACCGTCAGCGGCGACATGCCCACCGCGGGGTCCGCCTCGAAGAAATCGATAACCGGAGGCGTGTTCGGCCGGCACGACAGGTTGCCCACCAGGGTGTAGTTGCCGTTGCCGGTGATGTCGGAGGCGTTGTTCTGTGATTTCTGGCCTCGCGGAGACGTCGGATTGCCGCTGTAGCGGCCGGCGAACGTCCTGATGTTCAGGCCCGCCAGGCTCTGGCCTGCGACCCGGTTTTCGGCAAGGCTGGTGGAAAGCGTGATGGTGATCACGCCCGTGGCGACCGTGTAAGTACCGCTGTCCGCCAGGCCCAGCGGCGTCGGCGTGTTGGCGTTCGGGGGGGGCGGCGGGCTGGTGAGCGGCAGCGGCGGCCCGAAGTTGCCGTACTCGAACCGCGGCGTGCCGGTCGCGTCGGTCAGCATCGCCACATACGCACGGTCGCTGCCGTCGGCGGCGATGGTCGTGCGGTTCCAGATGATGTACCACTCGCTGCTGGGAGCGGCCACCGTGTCCGGTCCGACCTGCAGCGTGAAGACGAGCTTGTTGGCGCCCGGCCCGAGGTACGGCTCGGCCATGCTCAGGTACTTGACGTTGTTGCTTCCGGTTGGCGGCGTGTTCTGTCCCGCGTCATCGTCGCTGACGCTGCCGTTGGGATTGTCGATCAGATCGTTGACCGTCAGCACACCGGGAATCAGGCAAGGCGAGCCGCTGCCCGCCCCGATCTGGAGTTTCAATTCATTGCTCGGCCCGCTCGCCTGCGCGGGGGTATTGGCCTTGACCGTGTAGAAGTAGAAGGGCACGGACGCCTCGACGGTCGTGTCGTCGTACTGGGGCTTGGCGTCGGGCGTGGTGGCGATCTTGGTCGGGTTCGGATCGGCGGGCGTGGTGCTCCGGAAAACATCGTAGTTGACGATCGGCACGCCGCCGTTGTCAGGCGCCCGCCAGAACAGATGCGCGGCCGTCGCATCGCGGCTCGACGGATTGGGATGTTTCTTGGCACTGTCCAACAGGCAGGGACGTTTGGGCGGAACGGGTTTCGGATTGACCGGGCCCGCGACCACGACGCCGTCGTTGGTATCGGTGAACGGATCGAAAGAGGCGAACAGGCTCTTGCCGCCGATCTGCCGGGCGATCCGCATGGCCGCCACAAAATCGTTGCCGGCGGTGCGCGCAACGCAACCCGGCGTGACGCAGCCGTCGCTGTAGCCGAACACCATGCGACCCTTGTCGTCCGCCGTGGTTTCGTTGAAGTCGAGCAGGTTGCGGCACTGGTTGCTGCCGCCGCTGTTCCAGATGCACGCCTTGTGCTGGACGGGGTCGTTCGGCGTGGCGTTGACCGTGACCCAGGTCCGGCCCTGGTCGTAGGTCGTGGCGATGTAGAGATACCAATCGCCGGTGAACCCAGCGCCCTGGTAACTGCCCGCCACGTTGGTGCCGAGGAACCCGCAGGACGCGCGGCCCGAACTGCCGCCCCAGGCCTCGGTAAACGCCGCGTTCTTGATGCCGTGCGTGGCCCCGAGGTCGGTGTCCCGCAGCCAAGTGACGTTGGTCGTGCCGGGTGTGCGCCGGCCGACCGCGACGTGCGCATGCCCCTCGTTCCCGCCCGGCTCGCCGTTGCCGTAGCAGTAATAAACGATGTTGTCGCTGTCGAAGGCGATGGACGGATCGCTGTTGCCGGTGGACTGCACGTTGCTGACGAAGGGCTGGCCGGTGCGGTCGTCGGTGCCGGCCACGGTGAATTCGTGCCAGGGCGTCGTGCTCGTGTCGATGCTGATCGCACCGCCCTGCTTGCTGCCGCAGGACTTGTCCGGCAGCCAGGTGCTGCCGTCCGGCGCGATGCGCACGTGCCCATGCAGGCCGCCACAGCCCTTGGAATCGGAGGCGCCGGGTCCCGTGGCCACCTGACCGTTCTCGAAGCTGGTGCCCAGCGTCAGGCTGCGCTGGCACACCGAGCCCACGAGATTCTGCGTGCAATACAGCACGCACTGGCCCTTGTTCTGCGGGGTCCCCAGCGGGATGTTGGCGGGGAAGGGGCCGGACCCAATGGTCTGGTGATCGACGCCGCCGCTCGGCGGCGCGATACCGATGTTGATCCAGCTGTCGCCGTCATTGTCGGTATAGGCGTAAGCCCCGTTCGCGCCGGAGGTCTGGTTGCTGGAGAAGGTGCGGCCGCTGAACTGGTCCGTCCACATGATCGGATCCAGGGTCGTGGGCGTCGCGCTGCTCTTGTTTTCCCATAACTCCGGGCACGCCTCGGGCAGGCCCGAATCGCCGCCGGACCCGTCCGGCTTGATCTCCGCCGGCGTGACGCGGGCGACCGGCACGCTGTTCTCGGCCATGATCCGGCGCGTCTTCGGGTTGAAGCCGATGTTGTACTCGCCGGATGAGGAGCTGGCGTAACTGGCCGCACTGGGCGGCGTGAACACCTGGTAGCGAGGAACGCCGGGACAGGTCGGGTCGGCGGTGCCGAACGCGGTGGCGTCGCACGCGGTGGGCGCGAGGTTGCCGCCGCCACCCTGCGCGATGCTCAGCTCGATATGGACCGAGTAGCTCGGTGTGCTGCCGCCGAACGCGCACGCGATGACGTGGTACTGCGTCGTGCCAGTCGTGGCCGGGAGGACCAGGCTTTCCGCACCCTCGGCGGAAGGGCCGTCGGCGCTGGCGATGTGATTGCCGTTGGCGTCGCGCACGGTGAGGATGAGGTCCGCGGGCTCGGCGGAGAGGTCGAATTCAAGCGAATAGAGCTTGGTGCCGAAGTCGGACGGCAGGGTCGTCGTCAGAATGAACTTCTCCGCCGAGCTGTCCGGGCATGATCCAGAGTTGTTCACACCGGCGACAACGCCGCCGGTGTAGTTGAAGATCTTGTTCGTTTCCGTGATGGTGCCGTTGGCAGGATTCGGCGCCGACCGAACGGCCGCGCTCGCAACGAGCAGCAACGCCAGGCCCAGTGCCCGGCGGATGGATGAAGACGGCAGTCCGCGGCGCAGGCCGATGCCAGAGGCCTTGGGGATCACGTAACGCCCCCCTTCTGAGGACGGCGGGCGAACAGAAGGGCAGACAGGTAAAGACAAAGACAGAGAGAAACGGCCCCCGCACGAGGCTCGACAGCACTACTCATTAATCAGCACCCCAAATCGGTACATCCGCGCCGGTGCAGCCTCTCTCCACAACCTGAACCGCGCTTCAGCAAATTAGGAACTCCGAATCAGCGTACGCCTTCGATTGGGGCAGTTCAATAGGAGCGATTTCTACTGGCGCGGCGTCGCGCCCCGATCCAGAACCTCACAGGGCAGCCCGCGGCCGACAATCTGCAATGCGGGCACGAGCAGCGCGCGAGATCTGAGGTCTTTTTCCCAATACTGGGTTTGTCCCGAGCGGATAAGATTGCCCCGAGGGATTCCAAGGGACGACATGGGCACGATGCCGATCAGCGCCAGAGCGCGCCAGTGGGGGATGTTTGCGCCAGCGATCGTGGCGCTGTGGTCCGGAGCGGCGTTCGCCGCTCCGGACCCGGGTCCCGATCACTTTCTGAGCGTCGGCGCGATCTACCTGGAGCCCGACAGCCACCGCGGCGCCAATTACGGCACCGGCGCCGAGGTCAGCTATGCGCAACGCCTGGCGAAAAAGTATTGGCTCGAGGGACGGCTGTTCACCAGCGTTCTCGACACCGGTGCGCAGACCCAGATCGACTTCTACCAGACGGGTCTCGGGCTGGACCTGCTGGTGCCGTTCGGCAACGAGAGACAGTCGCACTTCTTCGGCCTGACCGGCCTGGGTGGCGTCGCCAACTCCGTGTCGCCCGGCAGCGAGAGCGGGACCACCGCTTTTTTCGAAGCGGGCGTCGGCTGGCGCGGGCGTTTGTGGGAACGTTGGGGGCTGCGCCCGCGCCTCGAACTGCGGTACGTCCATGACACGTTCCAGTCTGGCGCGAACGACCTGCATTTTGGCCTGACGATCGAGATTCCGCCGAAGCCCGTACGCATCGTCGAGAAGGTCGTCGAGGTCGAAAAAATCGTCGAAGTCCCGGTCGAGATCGAGAAGATCGTCGAGAAGGAAGTGGTCTGCGTGGTGCCGGCCCTGCCGGAGCCTGAGCCTCCCGCAGTCGCGCCGGTCGCGCCGACGGACATCGACGGCGACGGGGTCATGGACGACAAGGACAAGTGCCCCGGCACGCTCGCGGGCGCCAAGGTGGACGCCGACGGCTGCGTGATCAAGAAGGCGCAGAGCATCAACCTGCCGAACGTCGAGTTCGAGCCGAACTCGGCGGTGCTGGCCGCGGCCGGCAGGGACAAGCTGGACCCGGTCGTCGAGTTCCTCGCCAACCAGCCCGCCGTGCAGGTCGAGGTGATCGGCCACACCGACGCGCAGGGCAGCGAGACCTACAACCAGAAGCTGTCCGAGGGGCGCGCGGAGGCCGTGGCCGAGTACTTCGAGAGCAAGGGTATTGCGCATGCGCGCCTGGGCTCGAAGGGCCGCGGCGAGAGCCAGCCGATGGCGTCCAACAAGACGGCGGAAGGCCGCAGCCAGAACCGCCGAGTGGAGTTGCGCATCCGGGCCAAGTAGCCGCGGGACCTGCCAGCGTGGATCGGCTCGACACCTTAGCCCCCGGCGCACTGGAGAAACTGCTGCAGGCCTACGGCCTCGTCGTCGAACACCAAGTGGCCGGCGACATTCCCGGCAGCTACTGGGGCGAATCGGAAGCCGGCCTGATCGGCAACCGCCTGATCGTGCGGCAGGACACGCCGGTGCACTCGGCGCTGCACGAGGCCTGCCACTGGATCTGCGCCGATTCGGGCCGCCGGCAGAGCGTGCACACCGATGCGGGTGGCGACGACCTCGAGGAATGCGGCGTCTGCTACCTGCAGATCCTGCTGGCGGAAAAACTCGCGGGCTATTCACGCGAGCGGATGCTCGCGGACATGGACGCCTGGGGCTACAGCTTCCGACTCGGCTCGGCGAGCGCGTGGTTCGAGCGCGACGCGCAGGATGCGCGCGACTGGCTCAGCCGGCGGGGTGTTCTCCCGTCCGCGTGAGCGGGTTGCTGCCGTAGATCATCACGCCGTCGCGGCCGCGGCGCTTCGCTTCGTACAACGCCTTGTCGGCCTGGTCGAGCAGCGCGGCCGTGTCCGGGCCGTCGCGAGCGGTGGTCACGCTGACGCCGATGCTGACCGTCACCCGTCCGATCGGTGCGCCCGCGTGGGCGATGGCAGCCTCGGCCAGCTGCGCGCGGATGCGCTGCGCCACTTCCTCGGCGCCCGCCGCGGAAGTGCCCGGCAGCACCACGCCGAATTCCTCGCCGCCGAGCCGCGCCACGATGTCAGCCGAGCGACCCGCGCCGCGCGCCAGCAGCGCCGCCACCTGCACCAGGCAGCGGTCGCCGACCGGATGGCCGTAGTGGTCGTTGTAGGCCTTGAAGTGGTCGAGATCGATCAGCAGCAGCGCCAGCGGCTCGCGCGTGCGGTGCGCGCGCTCCCACTCGCGCTGGAAGTGCTCGTCGAAATAGCGGCGGTTGTACTGGTCGGTCAGCGTGTCGCGGTAGGCCAGGCGCGTCAGCTCGGCCTGCGCCGTGCGCAGCGCATCGTCGGACAGGCGCTGCTCGTGGATGTCGGTGATGGCGCCGGCGATGCGGGTGATGCGCCCGTCCGGACCATGGTGGGCCTTCGCGCGCGAGTTGAACCAGCGATAGCCGCGATGCTGGGTCTTGAGCCGGAAATCCACGTCCATGATCTCCGCGGCCCGGAGTTGCGCCACGCCCTTGCGCCACACGGCGTCGCGCTCGTCCGGGTGCATCAGCGACTTGAGGTTCTCTTCCGTCGCCGGCAGTTCCCCGGGCGTGTAGCCGACGAGCTCGTAGAACCGCGGCGTCCACAGGCGGCCCTCGGGCGGGCCGACCCAGGCTTCCCACACGCCGACTTCCAGGCTCTGCAGCACGAGGTTGAAGCGGCGCTCGCTCTCGGCCAGCTTGTCCATCAGCTCGGTGCGCTCGCGCATCTGCGAGATTTCCGCCGCGTGCTGGTCGATCTGCTCCTGGTATTGCGGCAGCGACGTCAGCAGGAGCATGAACAGCGGGTTGGCCAGCACGACCCAGACGACCACGGCCGCGACGCCCTCGCGCGCCGGCGACAGGCCGACGTACCAGCACAGCGACGGCAGCACGATGAGCACTACGCCGGCCCACAGCAGCCACGACAGGCGCAGCGCCGCGCGCGACTGCAGCACGACGATCGCCGCCAGCCACAGGAACGGCAGGAACGCGAGGCTCGGGCGGAACACCGTGCGCGAGGCATCGAGCATCTGTGGGCCGTAGAAATCCCAGGCGATTCGCTGCAGCAGCAGCAGCGCGCCCACCGCGATGGCGCCCTTGGCGATCTTCTCGAGCGCGGCGCGATCGCCGGCGCGACCAACCTGCCGGGCCAGCGCGCCCAGCAGGGCCAGCACCACGGCGCCGAACACGAAGATCAGCGACTCGGCGGGGTGGCGGCCGGTCAGCTGCGACATGATGATCGCGCCGCCCAGCGAGCAACCCGCGAGCAGCAGCAGGCCCACGAACAGGGCGCGGTAGCGTGTCGGATTGATCGTGCTGCGGGTCATGCGCCTTCTTTCCTCCCGGATCACGGGCGCGTTGTCTTTGGATCTTAAGTCAGCAAGGGCCGTTCCGTCCGTTCATCCGCCTCCGGACTGCCGTTCGCGGCGGCGGGCTGACAGAAAGCGTCAGGTTCAGGGCTTGCGCGGGCCCGCGCCTGTCAGCCGGCGGTATTGGGCCATGTGGCGGTCGTGGACGCCTGCAGGCGACGAAGTGGAAGAGCGTGTGATGATGAAATAAAGGGGACGCACACCTTTATCGCCGCCGCGCATGAACCTAAAGGTGTGCGTCCCCTTTATTTCTGGGTGGCCTGCGCGGCGACCGCCGCCGCCGCGCGCTTCGCGGCCTCGGGATCGCCGAGGTAGCGGTAGCTCTTGGGCTTGAGCCTGGCGTTGAGCTTGAACAGCAGCGGGATGCCGGTCGGGATGTTCTCGTCGACGATCTTCTCGGCGCTCATGCCGGTCAGGTACTTGTACAGCGCGCGCAGGCTGTTGCCGTGCGCGGTGACCAGCACGGTCTGGCCATCCTTCAGCTGCGGCGCGATGGACGAGCGCCAGTACGGCAGCACGCGCTCGAGCGTGGTCTTCAGCGATTCCGTCGAGGGCAGCAGCCCGGCCGGCACGTTTTCGTAGCGCCGGTCGTGCTTCGGGTGGCCCGGGTCGCTCTTCTTCATCGGCGGCGGCGGGATGTCGTAGCTGCGGCGCCAGACCTTTACCTGCGCCTCGCCGTGCGCAGCGGTGGTCTGGGCCTTGTCGAGCCCCTGCAGCGCGCCGTAGTGGCGTTCGTTCAGGCGCCAGCTGCGCTGCACCGGGATCCACATCTGGTCCATCACGTCGAGCGCGGTCCACAGCGTGCGGATCGCGCGCTTGAGCACCGAGGTGTGCGCCACGTCGAACTCGAGCCCTTCCGCCTTCATGAGCTCGCCGGCCTTCTTCGCCTCCTCGAGGCCCTGGGCGGTGACATCCACGTCCACCCAGCCGGTGAAGCGGTTCTCGAGATTCCACTGGCTCTGGCCGTGGCGCAGCAACACGAGCGTGCGGCTCATGCCGCCACCGGCGCGCCGGTCTTCTGGCGCATTTCGTCGAGCGTCACGCCCGGCGCCAGCTCGACCACTTTCAGGCCCTGCTGGGTCACGTCCAGCACGCCCAGCTCGCTGATGATTCGATTGACCACGCCGACGCCCGTCAGCGGCAGCGTGCATTTCTTCAGGATCTTGTGCTCGCCGCCCTTGGCGGTGTGCTCCATCAGCACCACCACGCGCTTGACGCCGGCGACCAGGTCCATCGCGCCGCCCATGCCCTTGACCAGCTTGCCGGGGATCATCCAGTTGGCGATGTCGCCGGTGTCCGTCACCTGCATCGCGCCGAGGATCGACAGGTTGATGTGCCCGCCGCGGATCATCGCGAACGAGTCCGCGCTGTGGAAATAAGCCGCGCCCTTGCGCGCGGTGATGGTCTGCTTGCCGGCGTTGATCAAGTCGGCGTCGACCTCGTCCTCGCGAGGAAACGGGCCGATGCCGAGCAGGCCGTTCTCGCTCTGCAGCCAGACGTCCATGCCCGGCGGGATGAAGTTGGCCACCAGCGTCGGCAGACCGATGCCGAGGTTCACGTAGTAGCCGTCCTGCAATTCCTTGGCGGCGCGTTGCGCCATCTCGTCCCGGTTCCAGCTCATGTTATTTGCTCACCGTGCGCTGCTCGATACGTTTTTCCGGCGTGGCATTGAGCACCAGCCGCTTCACATAAATGCCCGGCGTGTGGATGCTTTCCGGATCGAGCGCTCCCACCTCGACGATTTCCTCGAC
>JAYUGN010000180.1:0-5086 GCA_043767605.1 Gammaproteobacteria bacterium | reverse complement strand
CGCCGGACGTCACGCGCCCGCTCCGGCCTGTTCGCCCAGGTCCGCCAGCTGCTCGGCCTGGTGCTCGGCCGCGAGCGCGCTGATCACCGGATCAAGATGCCCTTCGACGATGCGCTCGAGCTGGTAGAGCGTGAGGTTGATGCGGTGGTCGGTGAGCCGGCCCTGCGGGAAGTTGTAGGTGCGGATGCGCTCCGAGCGATCGCCGGTGCCGACCAGCTTCTTGCGCGTCGCCGCCTCCGACTTCTGCTGCTTGCTGCGTTCGGCGTCGAGCAGGCGCGATTGCAGCAGCGCCATCGCGCGCGCGCGGTTCTTGTGTTGCGAACGCTCGTCCTGGCACTCGACCACCACGCCGCTCGGGATGTGCGTGATGCGGATGGCGGATTCGGTCTTGTTCACGTGCTGGCCGCCGGCACCACTGGAACGGTAGGTGTCCACCTTCAGGTCCGCCGGGTTGATCGCGATGGCCTGCGCCTCCTCGATCTCGGCCATCACCGCGACGGTGGCGGTGGAGGTGTGGATGCGCCCCTGCGCCTCGGTCTCCGGCACGCGCTGCACGCGGTGCGCGCCCGACTCGAACTTGAGCTGCGAGAACGCGCCGAAGCCGACGATCCGCGTGATGATTTCCTTGTAGCCGCCGTGCTCGCCGCGGTGCTCGGACACGACTTCCACCTGCCAGCCGCGGCCTTCCGCGTACTTCACGTACATGCGGTGCAAGTCGCCGGCAAAGATCGCCGCCTCGTCGCCGCCGGCCGCGCCGCGGATTTCGAGGAACACGTTGTTGTTGTCCAGCGGATCGCGCGGCACGAGATAGGTGAGCAGCAGCGCATCGAGCTTTTCGATGCGCGCTTCCACGCCCGGCCGCTCGGCCTGCGCCATCTCGCGCAGGTCCTTGTCGGCGTCGGCCTGCATCGCCGCAAGGTGCGCGAGCTCCTCGCTCGCCGCGCGATGGTCGGTGAACGCCTGCGTGACCGGCCCGAGCTGCGCGTATTCCTGCGACAGCTTGCGGAAACGGTCCTGGTCCCTGGTCGGCTCGGAGAGCTCGCGCTCGATTTCGGAGCGACGTTCGACGAGGCGCTCGAGTTTGGTGAGGAGGGAGGGTTTCAGCTCTCGTCCTCGGGCAGGTCGAACAGCTTGCGCGCACTCGCCAGCAGCAGCGCCTGCTCCACCGCGTCCGCGCGGCGCAGCGCCGCGGACGGGGCGTGGATCAGCTTGTGCGACAGCGTGTCGGCCACGAAGGCCATCACTTCTTCCGGCGTGCGGCCGGAGGCGAGCAGGCGGCGGGCTTTCTCGAGCACGTCGTCGCGGTGCTCGCGGGCGCGCTTGCGCAACTTGACGATGGTGCCGGCGGCGTCGCGGGACTCGAGCCAGCGGTTGAAGCCGGAGGCGTAATCCTCGACCAGCGCCTCGGCCTGCAGCGCCGCGTCCTCGCGCTTCTCCATGTTCCTGGCCACGATCGAGCGCAGGTCGTCGATCGTGTACAGATAGATGTCTTCGAGCTTGGCGATTTCCGGGTCGATGTCGCGCGGCACGGCCAGGTCGATCATGAACACCGGCTTGCGTTTGCGCCTGGACAGCGCGCGCTCGACCATCGCGCGCTCCAGCATGAAGCCGCGCGCGCCGGTGCTCGAGATCACCAGGTCGGCCTGCGGCAGGTGCGAGGGCAGGTCTTCCAGCGGCATGGCGTAGCCGGAGACTTCGCGCGCGATGCGCTGCGCGCGGTCCAGCGAGCGGTTGGCGATGAAGATGCGCGAGACGCCGCGGCCGCGCAGGTGGCGCGCGATCAGCTCGGCGATTTCGCCGGCACCGATGATCAGCGCGCTCTGCTGCGAGAAGTCCGCGAAGATGTGCTGCGCCATCTGCACCGCGGCGTAGGCCACCGACACCGGGTGCGCGCCGACCTGGGTGCGCGAGCGCACCAGCTTGGCCACCGCGAAGCTGTGCTGGAACAACCGCGACAGCACGGGCCCCGCCGTCCTGGCCGCGCCGGCCAGCGCGTAGGACTGCTTCATCTGCCCGAGGATCTGTGGCTCGCCCACGATCATCGAGTCCAGGCCCGAGGCCACGCGCAGGTTGTGCAGCACGCTGCCGTGGTCGCGGTGCGTGAACAGGTATTTCTCCACCAGCCCCGCCGGCAACTGGCGTTCACGCCGCCACCAGTCCAGCAGGCGCGCCTCTTCCAGCTCCGGCGCCACCGCGAGCAATTCGGTGCGATTGCAGGTCGAAAGGATGGCGGCCTCGGCGATTCCCGGCAGGCCCTTGAGCCGGACCAGGGCGTCCACCAACTCGCTTTCGGCAAAGGCCACCCGTTCGCGCACGTCCAGCGGCGCGTTGTGGTGTGAAAGGCCCAGGGTCAGAAGCATGGGGTCAATTATAAGGAGGGATAGAATAGGGCCGTGAAAACCGCAACGTCCTGCCTCGTTCCGGGCCCGATCCTGGGCCTGCTCGCCGCCAGCCTCATGGCGGCCACCGGGACCGCCCTGGCCGGCGACAAGGCCCTCAAGACTCCCGAAGCCCAGGCCCAGTACCACGTGATGGTGGGCGAGCTGGCCGCCCTGCGCCACCAGCCCGAGCTGGCCGCCCAGGAATTCCTGCTGGCGCTGGACGCCGTGCCCGAACCCGAGCTGGCCATGCGCGCGGCAAGCTTGGCGCTGGCCGCCCGCAACGAACCACTGGCCCTGAGGGCCGCCAAGAAGTGGCAGGAACTCGCGCCCGGCGAAACCGACCCGCGCGAAGCCGTCGCGCGCCTGGCGCTGCGCGCCGGCGACCTCAAGGAAGTCCGCATCCAGTGCGAAGCGATCATCGCCGGCCACGCCGCGGGGCCGGATGAAGGCTTTCGCGAAGTCGCCCAGGTGCTCGGCCAGGAAGGCAGCAAGCGCGAGGATGCGCTGGCGCTGATGGCCGCCTTGCGCGCCAAGTATCCGGAGCGCGCCGGCGCCGCCTACGCCCAGAGCTTGCTTGCCCTGCGCTTCGGCCAGCTCGACGTGGCCGAAAAATCCGGGCGCGATGCCTTGAGGCTCAAGCCCGATTCGCGCGAGACGATGCTGCTGCTCACCGGCGTGCTGGTGAAGAAGGGCGACCTGCCCGGCAGCAAGCAGATCATGGGCGAGCTGCTCAAGGGCTCGAAGGATCCCACCGAGCTGCGCATGGGTTACGCCCGCGTGCTGCTCGAGGCCGAGCACCTCGCCGAGGCCCGCGCCGAGTACGAGGCCATCGTCGCCGCCAAGCCCGGCGACGCCGAGGCGCACTTCGCGCTCGGCCTGCTGGCGCTCGAGCAGCAGGACAGCGACGGCGCCGAGAAGCACTTCCGCGCGCTGCTCACCGTGCCGGACCTCAAGCAGCGCGCGCTGTATTACCTCGGCCGCATCGAGGAGACGCGCAACCAGCCGGCCAAGGCGCTCGCCTGGTACGAACAGGTCGAGGAAGGCGACCAGGCCATCGACGCCCTCACCCGCCGCGCCGTGGCGCTCGGCAAGCTCGACCGCATCGCGGAAGGCCGCGCGCTGATGGCGCGGTCGCGCGCCGAACTGCCCGCCTTCGCCGCGCGCTTCTACCTCGCCGAAGGCGAGCTGTTGATGAACGCCAGGCAGAGCAAGGACGCGCTGGACCTGTACCAGTCCGCGCTGAAGGAAAAGCCCGATGACGCCGACCTGCTCTACGGCCGCTCGCTGGTGCAAGAGCAGCTGCAGAACGTGCCCGATGCCGAGGCCGACCTGCGCCGCATTCTCGCGCAGGACAAGGACGACGCCCGCGCGATGAACGCGCTGGGCTACATGCTCACCGTGCACACCACGCGCCTCGACGAGGCCCGCAAGCTGATCGAGCGCGCCCTCGAGCTCACGCCCGACGACGCCGCGGTGATCGACAGCCTCGGCTGGGTCGATTACCGCCAGGGCAAGGTCAAGGAAGCGCGCACGCTGCTCGAGCGCGCCTTCGGCAAGGCGCGTGATCCGGAGATCGCTGCGCACCTCGGCGAAGTGCTGTGGACACTCGGCGAGCGCGAGCAGGCCCGCGCCGTGTGGGACGCGGCGCTGAGCCGCGACCCGGACCACCGCGTGCTGCGCGAAACCATCGACCGGCTTGCGCGCTGACGGCCTGCTGGGCTTCGGCGCTGCGCGCCTCAGCCCAGCCTACGGTGCGCGCCTCAGCCCAGCCTGCGGTTTCGTCGTCCTGGCTGTGTCGGCCCTCCTCCTCCCCGCCTGCTCCATCTTCCACATGAAATCCGACAAGGCAGACCTGGCCTGGGAAGCGCGCCGCGCGCGCCTGTCGCAAATTGACCGTTTCAACCTCGAGGCCCGCATCTCCTCCGGCGGCGTGTTCGGCGTGCGTGGCAACCTGACCTGGAAGCAGCTGCCCGAATCCTTCGACATGCGCGTCGCAGGCCCTTTTGGCATCGGCGCCGCGAACATCACCGGCCGCGGCCCCGAGATCGAGATCCGGACGGCCAAGGGCTCGTTCAAGACCTCCGACCCCGAGCGCGACTTGAAGGAACGGCTCGGCTGGAGCTTCCCCGTCGCGCACCTGCGCTGGTGGGCGCTCGGCGTGCCGGCGCCCGGCACCGATCCCGAGATGGAGATCGACGACCAGGGTCGCCTCGTGACGCTGGAGCAGGACGACTGGAAGCTCGAGTACGACGAGTACCAGGCGGCCGGCGGCCTGGAGCTGCCGCGCAAGTTCACGGTCGCCAACGAGGAAGTGACGATCAAGGTCGTCGTCGATTCGTGGACTGCCCTTAAATGAAGGCCTGGCCCGCGCCGGCCAAGCTGAACCTGTTCCTGCACATCACCGGCCGGCGGCCCGACGGCTACCACGAGCTGCAGACGCTGTTCCAGTTCCTCGACTGGGGCGACGAAATCCTCTTCGAGCCGCGCCGCGACGGCGCCATCAAGCGCGCGCAGATCGGCCACATTCCCGAGGCCAGCGACCTCAGCGTGCGTGCCGCGCACGCGTTGCGCGAGCACACCGGCTGCAAGCTCGGCTGCGATATCCACCTGGAGAAGCGGATCCCGCTCGGCGGCGGCCTCGGCGGCGGCAGCAGCGACGCCGCGACCGCGCTGGTCGCGCTGAACCAGCTCTGGAATCTGGACCT
>JAYUGN010000179.1:0-1644 GCA_043767605.1 Gammaproteobacteria bacterium | reverse complement strand
CAAAACCTTTCTTGTCGAGCAGACCGAGAAGCGTTGCGCTGTGCACACCGGGCACCGCGAACTGCAGCGTGTTCGGCACGCGCTGTGCGCGTGCGCTGAACATTGCGATGCCGGGAATCGCGGCGAGCTGCGCCTGCAGCCGGTCGCGCAGCCTTGCTGTGTGCGCGGCACGCGCCTGCCACTCGGTTGCGGCCAGTTCGGCCGCCGTGCCGAAACCCACGATCGCGGCGACGTTCTCGGTGCCGCCGCGCAGGTTTTTCTCCTGCCCACCGCCGTGCAGCAGCGGCGCGAGCTCCACGCCACGGTCGGCGATCAACGCGCCGGCGCCTTTCGGCCCGTAGATCTTGTGGCTCGACAGGGTCATGAGCTGCGCGCCGCAATCCGGGAAACTCAGCGGCATCTTGCCCGCCGCCTGCACCGCATCGGTGTGGAAGATCGCGCCGGCAGCGCGACTCGCGTGCGCGAGCGCGGCGATGTCCTGCACCACGCCGGTCTCGTTGTTCGCGGTCATGCACGACACGAGGCGCGCGCCGCCGCTCGCGAGCTGCGCTTCGAATGCGGCGATATCCACCCCGCCTTCGCGGTCGACGACCATCGTCTCGACCTCCCAGCCCCATGCGGCGAGCGACTTCATCGGCTCCAGCACGCAAGGGTGCTCGATGGCGCTGTAGTAGACGCGTCCACGCGTGGCCGAGGCGGCAACGCCCTTCACGGCGAGGTTGTTCGCCTCGGTGCCGCCGCTGGTGAAGATGACTTCGCCGGGATCGGCGCCAACCAGCGCCGCAACCTGCGCACGTGCGGTCTCCACGGCGTCACGCGCCGTGCGGCCGATGCGGTGGCCGCTGCTGGCGTTACCGTGCAGTTCGCGCAGGAACGGCAGCATGGCGTCGAGCACGCGCGTGTCGAGCGGCGTGGTGGCGTTGTGGTCGAGGTAGATCATGTTTGAAACCGCTGGCGTCTCGCGCGGGCGCAAGCCCGCCCTGTCACGAGGCCTTGCGCGCCGACGGATCCGACGCGGGCGGCTCGGACCTCAGCTCGGTCTTTGCCTCGGCCCTGGACGGATCCGTGACCAGCCCATCGGCGCAGAAGTCCGGCAGTTCAAGCTTTTGCAGCTCGAGCTCCGGCATGCGCGCATCGAGCCGGTGCAGGACTTTGCACAACTCGACCACGCGATCATCGATCTCGTGGATGTGGTTCAGCATCGCGCCAATGGCGTTGGACACCGGGTCCGGCATGTCGCGCGACAGGCCGTAGGCATCGAAGCCCATGCGCCGCGCGATCTCCACGACCTTTTCCGAGGGCGCGCGCTGTTCCTGCACCACGCGCGCCGGGATGCCGACGACGGTCGCGCCCGGCGGCACTTCGCGCACGACCACGGCATTGCTGCCCACGCGCGCGCCGGCGCCGACCGTGAATGGCCCCAGCACTTTCGCGCCGGCGCCCACGACGACGTTATTGCCCAGCGTCGGGTGGCGCTTGCCCTTGGCCCAACTCGTTCCGCCCAGCGTCACGCCCTGGTAGAGCGTCACGTCGTCGCCGATCTCGGCGGTCTCGCCGATCACCACGCCGATGCCATGGTCGATGAACAGACGGCGGCCGATGGTTGCGCCGGGATGGATCTCGATCAGCGTGAGCCAGCGCGCG
>JAYUGN010000178.1:0-1648 GCA_043767605.1 Gammaproteobacteria bacterium | reverse complement strand
GCTGCTGGCCGACGCCAACCACACGCTTGGCGACATCTGGATCACGCTCGGCGTGCTGCTTGGTGCGCTCGGGGTGTGGCTGCTCGGCTGGCAGTGGCTCGATCTTGCGCTGGCGGTGCCGGTCGCCGCCGCGGTGCTGTGGAGCGGCTGGGCCGTGCTGCGCGGCAACCTGCCCTGGCTGGTGGACGCCAGCGCGATCCCGCCGGAGGCGATCCAGAAGCTCGCGATGGAAGTGCCCGGCGTGGTGGATTGCCACGAAGTGCGCTCGCGCGGCCTGGTCGGCCGGCAGGTGTTCGTCGAGATGCACCTGGTCACGCGCGCCAAGGACGTGGAAACCAGCCATCGCATGACCGAGGAGCTCGAGCGCCGCCTCACCGAGCGCTACGGGGCGGTGCAGGCCACGATCCACGTCGAGCCGCTGAGCTACGCCGAGAGCTAAAAGAAAAGGGGTCGCAGTCCTTTTCTTTTCGATTGTGACAATGGAAAAGGACTGCGACCCCTTTTCTTTTCAGAGCTGGGTCAGCGCCTCGATTTCTTCGCGCAGCCGCTGGCCGTCGGTGCCTTCCAGGATCCGCGCCACTTGCTCGCGCAGCTTGCCGACGTCGGCCTCGATGATCTGGCGCTTGACCTCCAGCACGCTGGCCGGGTGCATCGAGAATTCTTTCAGGCCCAGGCCCAGCAGCAGGCGGGTGAAGCGCACGTCACCGGCCATTTCGCCGCACATCGCCACCGGGATGCCGGCCTTGTCGCCGGCCTCGATGGTCATGCGGATCAGCTGCAGCACCGCCGGGTGCAGCGGGTCGTACAGGTAGTTCACCTCGTCGTCGATGCGGTCGATCGCGAGCGTGTACTGGATCAGGTCGTTGGTGCCGATCGAGAAGAAGCGCGCGTGGCGCGCCAGGATCGCCGAGGCGATGGCCGCGGCCGGCACCTCGATCATGGCGCCCACCTGCACGTTGTCGCCATAGGGCTTCTTCTCGCGCGCCAGTTCCGCGCGCGCGCTGTCGATCAGCGCACTGGCCTGCCGGAATTCCTGCACGCTCGAGATCATCGGCAGCATGATCTTGACGTTGCCGTGCGCGCTGGCGCGCAGCAACGCGCGCAGCTGCAGCCGGAACAGATCGGTGTCGCGCAAGCACAGCCGGATCGCGCGCAGTCCCAGCGCGGGGTTGTTCGGCGTCTTGCCGGCGGTGCGGCCGCCGTCCACCTGCTTGTCGGCGCCGAGGTCGAGCGTGCGGATCGTGATCGGGCCCTTCACGGACGAGACCACGCGCGAGTAGGCGTCGTACTGCTCTTCTTCGGTCGGCAGGCCCTGGCGATTCATGTACAGGAACTCGGTGCGGTACAGGCCCACGCCCTCCGCGCCCATCGCCTGCGCCTGCTGCGCGTCCTCGGGCAGCTCGATGTTGGCGAGCAGCGTGATCTTGGCGCCGTCGCGCGACACCGCCGCCTTGTCCTTGAGCTTGCCGAGCGCCTTGCGGCCCTCGATCTGCTTCTGGCGCTTGACGTTGTAGAAGGCCAGCGCGCCATCGTCGGGGCTGGCGATCGCGTGGCCAGCCTCGCCGTCCACGATGACCCACTCGTCCTCGCGAAAGAGCCGCCGCGCGTTGTGCACGCCGACGATCGCCGGCATGCCGAGGCTGCGCGC
>JAYUGN010000177.1:0-13795 GCA_043767605.1 Gammaproteobacteria bacterium | reverse complement strand
TCCCGCTTTCGCGGGACTGACAGCGAATTACGCGACGGCCTTCTTCCTCGACTTCGGCCCGGTTTTCCCGGCGGCTGGAGCGGCGGCGGGCTTGGCAGCCTTGCCCTTCGGCGCATCGGGGTCCTCGACCGCGACGACATCACGCGGCCGATCCACCAGCTCGATGTAGGCCATCGGCGCGCTGTCGCCAGCGCGATAGCCGCAGCGCAGGACGCGCGTGTAGCCACCCGGGCGCGCCTTGTAGCGCGGACCCAGCTCGGCGAACAGCTTCGCCACCGAGTCGCGGTTGCGCAGGCGCGCGTACACGAGGCGGCGGTTGGCGAGGCTGTCGGTCTTGGCGCGCGTGATGAGAGGCTCGGCCACGCGTCGCAGGGCCTTGGCCTTGGCCAGCGTGGTCTTGATCAGCTCATGCGCGAACAGGGCCGAGGCCAGGTTCTGCATGTTGGCCTTGTGATGCGAGCTGCTGTGGCCGAGATGGTTGCCGTGGTTTCCGTGACGCATGGTCTATTTCCTGTGTGCGCGTGAGCGGCTTACGCCGTCACCTTCGGCGGCGTCCAGTTCTCGAGCGTCATGCCCAGGTCGAGATTGTGCGAGCGCAGGGCTTCGCGGATCTCGGTGAGCGACTTCTTGCCGAGGTTGGGCGTCTTGAGGAGATCGGCCTCGGTGCGCTGCACCAGGTCGCCGATGTAGTAGATGTTCTCGGCCTTGAGGCAGTTGGCCGAGCGCACCGTCAGCTCGAGGTCGTCGATCGGGCGGAACAGGATCGGCGAGAGTTCCTTGCTGGTGGTATCGGCAGCTTCCGCCGCTTCGGCCTGCAGGTCGACGAACACGCCCAGCTGGTCGCGCAGGATGCGCGCCGACAGGCGCACGGCCTCGGCGGCGTCGATGCCACCGTTGGTTTCGACGTCCAGGATCAGCTTGTCGAGGTCGGTGCGCTGTTCGACGCGGGCGCGCTCGACCGAGTAGCTCACGCGGCGGACCGGCGAATAGGACGCGTCGAGGCGCAGGGCGCCGATCGTCGTGTGCTCTTCCTCGCCAAGGGCGCCGGGGCCCACCGCCGGCACGTAGCCGCGGCCGCGGGTGACCTTGAGCTCCATCTTCAGGGTGCCGCCGGTCAGGTGCGCGAGCACCAGGTCCGGGTTCACGATTTCGACGTCGTGGTCGAGCTTGATGTCGGAGGCCTTGACCATGCCCTTGCCCGACTTCTCGAGCTTGAGCACGGCGCTTTCGCGCGCGTTCATCTTGACCGCGACGTTCTTGAGGTTCAGCAGGATGTCGAGCACGTCTTCCTGCACGCCTTCCAGCGAGGAGTACTCGTGCACCACGCCTTCGATCTTGGCTTCGGTGATGGCGGCGCCGGGGATCGACGACAGCAGGATGCGGCGCAGGGCGTTGCCCAGCGTGTGGCCGAAGCCACGTTCCATCGGCTCGAGGGAAACACGGGCGCGATTGGCGGAAACCGGTTCCACTTCGATGGTGCGCGGCTTCAGGAGATCAGTGACAGCTTGCATTGACATTACCTCTGATTGAACAACGTGCGAATCCGTCCCGCCGGTCGAGGCGCTGAGATTCGCAACCCGGCGCCGGGATCGGCGCCAGTTGAATTACTTGGAGTACAACTCCACGACCAGGTTTTCGTTGATGTCCGGCAACATCTGCTCGCGTTCCGGCACGGTCTTGAACTTGCCCTTGAGGCCTTTCTCGTCCACTTCCATCCAGTCGGGGAAACCGATCTGGGCGGCGACCAGCAGGGCCTGGGCGATGCGGGTCTGCGCGCGGGCCTTTTCGCGGATCTCGACCACGTCGCCCGGGCTCACGGTGTACGACGGCATGTTCACGGTCTTGCCGTTGACGGCGATGGCCTTGTGGCTGACCAGCTGGCGCGCTTCCGAGCGCGTTGCGGCGAAGCCCATGCGGTAGACGATGTTGTCGAGGCGCTGCTCGAGCATCTGCAGCAGCAGCAGGCCGGTGGAGCCCTTGCGGCGCGAGGCCTTCAGGTAATAGTTGCGGAACTGCTTCTCGAGCACGCCGTACATCTGCTTGAGCTTCTGTTTCTCGCGCAGCTGCAGCGCGTAGTCCGACGGGCGCTGCTTGCGCGCGCCGTGCTGGCCCGGGGGTGTCTCAAGCTTGCACTTGGTCTCGAGCGAACGGCCGCGGCCTTTCAGCATGAGATCTGCGCCGACACGGCGCGACAGCTTGCACTTGGGTCCGATGTACTTAGCCATGTTCTTTCTGCCTTACACGCGGCGGCGCTTGGGAGCGCGGCAGCCGTTATGCGGGATCGGGGTCACGTCCGTGATGTTGGTGACCTTGAAGCCCGCGTTGTTGATGGAGCGCACCGCCGACTCGCGGCCGGGACCGGGGCCGTTGACGCGCACTTCCAGGGACTTGACGCCGTGCTCGGCAGCGACGGTGGCGGCCTTTTCGGCGGCCACCTGCGCGGCGAACGGCGTGGACTTGCGCGAGCCCTTGAAGCCGACCGAGCCGGCCGTCGCCCACGACAGGGTGTTGCCCTGGCGGTCGGTGATCAGCACGATCGTGTTGTTGAAGGAGGCGTGGATGTGCGCCACCGCGTCGGTCACGTTTTTCTTGACCTTCTTCTTCTTGGGGGCGGCTGCGCCGGCGGGTGCGGTCGGATTCGGAGTGCTCATGGGAAGTCTCTAGTTCTTGGACGCCGGCTTCGGGGTGCTCGACGCGCGGATCGCGCGGCGGGGGCCCTTGCGGGTACGGGCATTGGTGCGGGTACGCTGGCCGCGCACCGGCAGGCCGCGCTTGTGGCGCAGGCCGCGGTAGCAGCCGAGGTCGATCAGGCGCTTGATGTTCATCGAGGTCTCGCGACGCAGGTCGCCCTCGACGGCGTACTTGGCAATCTGCGTGCGCAGCAGGTCGAGCTCGCCCTCGGTCAGCGCCTTGACCTGCACCTCCGGCTTGATGCCGGCGGCTGCGCAGATCTTCAGTGCACGCGTCTTGCCGATCCCGTAGATCGAGCGCAGGGCAACGTGCGTGTGCTTGTTGGCGGGAACATTTACACCGGCAATACGGGCCATGAAAAACCTCTCAAACCTCAGATCTGGGCTGCGCGGAAAAGCCGCACAGTATATTCGTAAGCACTTGTTTCTTCAAGCGAAAGGGCTTTAGCCCTGGCGCTGCTTGTGGCGCGCATCGGTGCACAGGATGCGCACGACGCCCTTGCGCCGGATCACCTTGCAGTTGCGGCACATTTTCTTGACGGACGTACGGACTTTCATAGGGGCCTCTTTAACGAACCATGCCGGGCGTACCCAGCGACTTCAGATTGGATTTCTTCAGCAGGCCTTCGTACTGGTGCGACATCAGGTGCGCCTGCAGCTGGGCCATGAAGTCCATGACGACGACCACCGTAATCAGGAGCGACGTGCCGCCGAAGGCGAAGGGCACGTTCCAGGCGGTGATGAAGATTTCCGGCAGCAGGCAGACCGCGGTGATGTAGGCGGCTCCGCCGACGGTGAGGCGCGTGAGGACGGTGTCGATGTAGTCGGCGGTCTGTGCGCCCGGGCGGATGCCGGGGACGAAAGCACCGGATTTCTTCAGGTTCTCGGCCGTCTCGCGCGAGTCGAACACCAGCGCGGTGTAGAAGAAGCAGAAGAACACGATCAGGAACGCGTACAGCGCGGTGTACAGCACTTCGCCCGGCGACAGCATGGCCGCGACGCGCTGCATGACGCCGCCGCCTTCCTCGCCGAAGAAGCGCACGATCGAGGCCGGGAACAGGATGATCGAGCTGGCAAAGATCGGCGGGATCACGCCGCTCATGTTGAGCTTCAGCGGCAGGTGCGCGGTCTGCGCAGCGAAGACCTTGCGGCCCTGCTGGCGGCGCGCGTGATGCACCGGGATGCGGCGCTGCGCGCGCTCGACAAACACCACGGCCCAGGTGATCAGGGCGACCAGCAGGGCGATGACCGGCACCATCATCGCGTTCATCGAGCCTTCGCTGACGAGCTGGCCGGTGCCGGCGATCGCGCGCGGCAGGTCGGCGACGATACCGGCAAAAATGATCATCGAAATGCCGTTGCCGATGCCGCGTTCGGTGATCTGCTCGCCGAGCCACATCAGGAACATCGTGCCGGTGATCAGCGAGACCATCGTCGTGAAGACGAAGCTGAAGCCGGGGGCCACGGCCACACCGCTCTTCTCCAGCGCCACCGCAGCGCCGAACGACTGGAAGGTCGCGAGGGCCAGCGTGCCGTAACGCGTGTACTTGGTCAGGCGGCGACGGCCCGACTCGCCTTCCTTCTTGATCTCCTTCAGCGCCGGCAGCACCGAGGCCAGCAGCTGGACGATGATCGAGGCCGAGATGTACGGCATCACGCCCAGCGCGAAGATCGACAGGCGCTTGAGGGCGCCGCCCGAGAACATGTTGAAGATGTCGAGAACCGTGCCCTTGCTCTGGTCGAAGAGCGATGCCAGCTGGGCAGGGTTGATGCCGGGCACCGGCACGAACGTGCCGATGCGGAACACCACGAGCGCGCCGATCAGGAACCAGATGCGGTTCTTGACGTCGCTCAGCTTGCTGAGGTCCGGCACCATGCCGGAAACGGGACGGTTCATCGGTGCTCGTTACTCGGCGACGCTGCCGCCGGCGGCGGTCACGGCTTCGCGCGCGCCCTTCGACGCGAGGATGCCCTTCAGCGAAACCTTGCGCGACAGCTCGCCCGACTTGATCAGCTTGGCCGTCAGCGCCTGCACCGGCACCACGCCCTTGGCCTTCAGCACCGCGAGGTCGATGTCGGTTTCCTTCAGTTTCTGCAGGTCTGACAGGCGCACTTCCGCCGTGTGACCCTGCGCCTTGGCGGCGGAAATGAAGCCGCGCTTCGGCAACCGGCGCTGGATCGGCATCTGGCCGCCTTCGAAACCGACCTTGTGGTAGCCGCCGGCGCGGGCTTTCTGGCCCTTGTGGCCGCGGCCGGCCGTCTTGCCCAGGCCCGAGCCGATGCCGCGACCGAAGCGCTTGCGCGTCGGCTTGGAGCCGGGAGCCGGCTTCAGATCATTCAATTTCATGTCGTTAAACCTCTTCAACCTTCAGCATGAACCCGCTCTCTTTCACCATGCCGAGCACGCCCGGGGTGATGAGGCGCTCCACGGTGTGGTGGCGGCGGCGCAGGCCAAGCCCGCGCATGTTGTCCCGGTGCATTTTCAGCTGGCCGTGCGAGCTCTTCAGCATCGTCAGGCGCAGCTTCTTCGCGGTTTCAGTTTTCTTGGTCATGGCCATCAGCCCAGGATTTCTTCGATCGACTTGCCGCGCTTGGCGGCAATGTTGGCCGGGATGTTGATGCGGGAGAGGCCGTTGAGCGTGGCGCGCACCACGTTGATCGGGTTGCGCGAGCCGAACGACTTGGCCAGCACGTTCTGCACGCCGGCGACTTCGAACACCGCGCGCATGGCGCCGCCGGCGATGACGCCAGTGCCGTCCGAGGCCGGGCGCATGAACACGCGCGTGGCGCCGTGGGTGCCCCAGATCTCGTGTTGCAGCGTCAGGCCGCGCAGCGGGATGCTCAGCATGTTCTTGCGGGCCTGCTCCATCGCCTTGCTGATGGCGTTGGGCACTTCGCGGGCCTTGCCGTAGCCGAAGCCGACACGTCCTGCGCCGTCGCCGACGACCGTCAGCGCCGTGAAGGCCATCTGCTTGCCGCCCTTGACGACCTTGGTCACGCGGTTGACCGCGACCAGTTTTTCCTTGAGGTCGCCGCCGCCCTGCTGCGAGTCGTCGAAATTGTAATTCGGATTGGCCATGACTTAGAACTCCAGGCCGCCAGCGCGGGCGGCATCGGCCAGCGCTTTCACGCGGCCGTGATATTTGAAACCTGAGCGGTCGAACGCGACCTTCGTGATGCCTTTTTCCCTGGCGCGGGCAGCGATCGTGGTGCCAACGGTCTTGGCGGCCTCGACGTTGCTCGTGCTCTTGAGCTTGAGATCCTTCTCGACCGTGGACGCGGAGCACAGCGTCGCGCTGGCATCGGGCGCGATGATCTGCGCGTAGATGTGCTGCGCGGTGCGGTGGACCGCAAGGCGGTGCATTCCGAGCGCGCGGATGTGCAGGCGCGTCTTCTTGCCGCGGCGGGTACGGGCTACTGTCTTTTCGTGCATGGCGTGGCCTTACTTCTTCTTCGCTTCTTTGAGGATGACGCGCTCGGTCGAGTGCCGAACGCCCTTGCCCTTGTAGGGCTCCGGCGGGCGGAAGCCGCGGATGTCGGCGGCCACCTGGCCGACGAGCTGCTTGTTGGCGCCCTTGATGATGACTTCAGTGACGCTCGGCGTTTCCACCGTGATGCCGTCGGGAATCGGGTAGTCGACCGGGTGCGAGAAGCCGAGCGCGAGGTTCAGCTTCTTGCCCTGGGCATTGGCGCGGTAGCCAACGCCGACGAGGGTCATCTTCTTGACGTAGCCCTCCGTCACGCCCTTGATCATGCAGGCGAGGTTCGCGCGAATGGTGCCCGCGATGGCCGGCGCGGCCTTGACCGAGGCCTCGGCGATGTTGGCCACGGCGTCCTTCACCTCGACGTGGATCTGCGACGGCAGCTCCAGCGTCAGCGACGCCTTGGCGCCCTTCACGGTGACGGTCTGGCCGGCCACCTTGAGCTCGACGCCCTTGGGCAGGTTCAGCGGTTGTCTGGCGACTCTCGACATAAATTTCTCTCTTGCGACCTTACGAAACCACGCAGATGACTTCGCCGCCGATACCGGCAGCGCGCGCCTTCTTGTCCGACAACACGCCCTGCGGCGTGGTCAGGATGCAGACGCCGAGGCCGCCGAGGATCTTCGGCACGTCAGCGCGGGCCTTGTACACGCGCAGCGACGGCGTGCTGATGCGATCGATGCGCTCGATGACGGGCTTGCCCTGGAAGTACTTCAGGGTGACGGTGATCGTCTTTTTCTTGCCTTCGGTGGCCACCGCGTAGTCGGCGATGTAACCCTCGTCCTTCAGCACGGCAGCGATGTCCACGCGCACGGTCGAGGACGGCGAGATGATGGTTTTCTTGCGCGCCATCTGGCCGTTGCGGATGCGGGTCAGGAAGTCGCCAATCGGGTCGTTGATGCTCATAGGGGTTACCAGCTCGCCATGGTGAGGCCGGGGACTTCGCCGCGCATCGCCGCTTCACGCAACTTGTGGCGCGACAGGCCGAATTTCTTGTAGACGCCGCGCGAGCGGCCAGTGATCTGGCAGCGGTTGCGGATGCGGCTCTTGCTCGAGTCGCGCGGCAGCTTCTGCAGCGTGTCGACGGCCGCGAACTTCTCTTCCGGCGTCGACTGCGGATTGCGGATCGTTTCCTTGAGCGCCGCGCGCTTCTTGGCAAACTTGGCCACGAGAGAAATACGCTTCTTCTCGCGGTTGATCATGTTGCGCTTGGCCATGGGTTACTTCCTGAACGGAAAGCTGAAGGCTTCGAGGAGGGCCTTGCCCTGCTCGTCGTTCTTCGCAGTGGTGGTGATGGTGATGTTCATGCCGCGGATCGCGTCGATCTTCTCGAACTCGATCTCGGGGAAGATGATCTGCTCGGTGATGCCGAAGTTGAAGTTGCCGCGGCCGTCGAAGCCGCGCGCCGGGATGCCGCGGAAATCGCGGATGCGGGGTAGCGCGATCGAGATCAGGCGCTCGAGGAACTCGTACATGCGCTCGCGGCGCAGCGTGACCTTCACGCCCACCGGGTAGTTCTCGCGCAGCTTGAAATTGGCGATGGACTTGCTCGACTTGGTCACGATCGGCTTCTGGCCGGCGATGGCGATCATTTCGCTCACGGCGTGCTCGATGATCTTCTTGTCGCCGGTGGTCTCGCCCACGCCCATGTTCAGCGTGATCTTCGAGATGCGCGGCACGGCCATTGAACTGCAGGAAAACTTCTTCTGCAGCGCGGGGCTGATCTTCTCGCGGTATTGGGTCTGGAGGTTCGACATGACTCTGATTACCTTGGTTTAGCGATCGACCACTTCGCCGGAGGACTTGAACACGCGCACTTTCTTGCGCGCGGCGCCTTCGCCGATGGTCTTGAAGCCGACGCGTTCGCCCTTCTTGCTGCCGGGGTTCCACAGGCGCAGGTTGGACGCCTGGATCGGCATTTCCTTCTCGATCACGCCGCCGGTGACGCCGGCGTTCGGGTTCGGCTTCTGGTGTTTCTTGACGGTGTTGATGCCTTCGACCACGACCTTGCCGGTCTCGAGCACGAGGCGGACCGTGCCGCGACGACCCCGGTCCTTGCCGATCATGACGATGACTTCGTCGCCTTTCCTGATCTTGTTCATGAGCGCCTCAGATGACTTCCGGCGCCAGCGACACGATCTTCATGAAGCGGTCGCGCAATTCGCGCGTGACCGGTCCGAAGATGCGCGTGCCGATGGGCTCGAGCTTGGCATCGATCAGCACGGCCGCGTTCGAGTCGAAGCGGATGGCCGAGCCGTCGTTGCGACGGATGGGGAACTTGGTGCGGACGACCACGGCGTTGTGGACTTCGCCCTTCTTGACCTTGCCGCGCGGAATCGCGTCCTTGATCGTGACCTTGATGACGTCGCCGACGCCGGCGTAGCGCCGGTGGGTGGCGCCGCAAACCCGGATCACCTGGACAACGCGCGCGCCGCTGTTGTCGGCGGCGACGAGATAGCTTTCTTGCTGGAGCATGGTGGGGTCCTCAGACGTTCGCTTCGGCAGCGGCCGTGGGGGCCTTCTGCACGATCTTGACCAGGGTCCAGTGCTTGGTCGCCGACAGGCGGCGGCATTCCTGGATGGTGACCAGGTCGCCGACGGCACACTCGCCCTTCTCGTCGTGGGCGTGCAGCTTGGTCGAGCGCTTCAGGCGCTTGCCGTACAGCGGGTGGATGATCTGGCGATCGACGCTGACGACGATCGTCTTGGTCATCTTGTTGCTGACCACGCGGCCGGTGACGAGGTGCGGCATCGCCTCGGCGACAGCGGCTTCTTTCTTTTCGCTCATGACTTGGCCTGCAGTTTCAGCATGGTTTGGACGCGGGCGATCTTTGTGCGGTTGTCGCTCGCGAGATGGCTCTTGCTCTGCTGGCCGGTCGAGGTCTGCAGGCGCAGATTGAACTGCTCCTTCTGCAGCGAGGCCAGCTCTTCGTTCAGCTGTTCCGCCGACTTGGCGCGCAGCTGCTTGAGGTAATCGGTCGATTTCATGGGATGTGGTCTCCGATCACATGATCGTGCGGCGTACGAAAATGCTCTTGACCGGGAGCTTGTCGCCGGCCAGGCGGAACGCTTCGCGCGCGTCTTTTTCGGTAATGCCTTCGAGTTCGTAAAGCATCTTGCCGGGCTGCACCTTGGCGGCCCAGTACTCGACGTTGCCCTTGCCGGAGCCCATGCGGACTTCCAGCGGTTTCTTGGTGACCGGGGTGTCCGGGAAGATCCGGATCCACAACTTGCCGCCGCGCGCGACGTAGCGCGTGATCACGCGGCGCGCCGCCTCGATCTGGCGCGCGCTGATGCGGCCGAGCTCGGTCGACTTCATGCCGAATTCGCCGAAGCTCACCTTGTTGCCGGTGAGCGCCAGGCCGCGGTTGCGGCCCTTCATCTGCTTGCGGTACTTGGTCCGCTTGGGTTGCATCATGACAGTGACTCCAGATCCTTAAGCGGTGGCTTCGCCAGTGGCGGCCGGCGCTTCGTCTTTCTTTTCGGCATCGAATGCTTCGCCGTTGAACACCCACACCTTGCAGCCAATGACGCCGTAGGTGGTCTTCGCTTCGGCGAAGCCGTAATCAATGTAGGCGCGCAGCGTGTGCAGGGGCACGCGGCCTTCGCGGTACCACTCAACGCGCGCGATCTCGGCGCCGTTGAGCCGGCCGCCGACCTGGATCTTGATGCCGCCAGAGCCCAGGCGCATCGCGTTGGTCACGGCGCGCTTCATCGCGCGGCGGAACATGATGCGGCGCTCGAGTTGCTGCGCGACGCTGTCGGCGATCAGCTGGGCGTCGAGTTCCGGCTTGCGGATTTCCTCGACCGAGATGTGCACGGCGTCGGGTTTGAGGCCGATCTTCGCCGCCACTTCCTGGCGCAGCTTTTCGATGTCCTCGCCCTTCTTGCCGATGACGATGCCGGGACGGGCGGTGTGGATCGTGACGCGGGCGCTCTTGGCCGGGCGGTCGATCTGCACGCGCGACACGGAGGCCTGCGCCAGTTTCTCGCGCAGGAACGCACGCACCGCGATGTCCTTGATCAGGTTCTCGCGATAGGCGCCGCGCTCGGCGTACCAGTTCGAGGTCCACTGGGCGGTGACGCCCAGGCGGAAACCGATCGGATGGACTTTATGACCCATGGTTAACCCTTCTTGCCGGTCTGCACGGCGGCTTTCTTGCCGTCGCCGACGCTGATCGTGATGTGGCTGGTGCGCTTGACGATCCGGTCTGCGCGGCCCTTGGCGCGCGGACTGATGCGCTTCATGCGCGGACCTTCGTCGACGGTGATCTTCTGCACTTTCAACTCGTCCACGTCGGCGCCCTGGTTGTTCTCGGCGTTGGCAATGGCCGAATCCAGGACCTTCTTCATGATCCGGGCGGCGCGCTGCGGCGAGAACTTCAGGATGTTTACGGCTTCGTCCACTTTCTTGCCGCGCACGAGGTCGGCGACGAAGCGCGCCTTCTTCGGCGACAGGCGGACGAACTTGAGCACGGCTTGCGTCTGCATGGCGGCTCCTTACTTCTTCGCCGGCGCGGCGGCCGGGGCAGCGGCCGCGGCAGCAGCAGCCGGTGCGGCTGCGGGCTTGTCACCCTCGTCGCCCTTCTTGTCGCCCACGGCGCCGTGGCCCTTGAAGATGCGCGTCGGTGCGAACTCGCCGAGCTTGTGCGACACCATGTTCTCGGTGATGAACACCGGCATGTGCTGGCGGCCGTTGTGCACCTGGATGGTCAGGCCGACCATGTCCGGGGTGACCATCGAGCGGCGCGACCAGGTCTTGATCGGCTTCTTGGTGCGTGAGGCCTGCGCGTCCGCCACCTTCTTCGCGAGATGGTGGTCGATGAACGGGCCTTTCTTGAGTGAGCGTCCCATGGTCTTTCCTTACTTCTTGTGGCGGCTGCGCACGATGAACTGCTGCGTGCGCTTGTTCTTGCGGGTGTGCAGGCCCTTGGCCTTCTGGCCCCACGGTGACACCGGGTGCGGATTGCCCTGGCCAGACTTGCCTTCGCCACCACCGTGCGGGTGATCCACCGGGTTCATGGCAAGGCCACGAACCGTCGGACGGATGCCGCGCCAGCGCTTGGCGCCAGCCTTGCCGTAGTGACGCAGGTTGTTCTCTTCGTTGCTGACTTCGCCAATCGTCGCGCGGCAGTCGGCGAGGATCTTGCGGATTTCACCGGAGCGCAGGCGCACCGTGACGTACTCGCCTTCGCGCGCGACCAGCTGCACCGCGGCACCAGCCGAGCGGGCCAGCTGCGCGCCCTTGCCCGGGCGCATCTCCACGCAGTGGATGTTGGTGCCGGCCGGGATGTTGCGCAGCGGCAACGCGTTGCCCGCCTTGATGTCGGCAGTGGAGCCCGACACGATCGTGTCGCCGACGTTCACGCCGCGCGGCGCAATGATGTAGCGGCGCTCGCCATCCGTGTAGCAGACTAGCGCGATGTGCGCACTGCGGTTCGGGTCGTGCTCGATGCGCTCGACCTTGGCGGGAATGCCGTCCTTGGTGCGCTTGAAATCGATCAGGCGGTATTGCTGCTTGTGGCCGCCGCCCTGGTGACGGGTCGTGATGCGGCCGAGGTTGTTGCGGCCGCCCTGGCGCGCTTTTGACTCGAGCAGCGGCTCGTAGGCCTTGCCCTTGTACAGATGTGCGGTCGACGGGCGAACCTGGTGACGGCGGCCCGGCGAGGTCGGCTTCATCGTCTGAAGTGACATGTCTGTTCCTTAAACCTTGGCGCCGGAGGCGAAATCGATCGTCTGGCCTTCGGCCAGCTTCACGTACGCCTTCTTCCAGTCGGAACGGCGGCCCGGCGTCTTCTGGCCACCCTTGTTCTTGCCCTTCACGTTCAGGGTGCGGACTTCCAGTACCTTCACGTTAAACAGTTTTTCCACCGCGATCTTGATCTCGGGCTTGGCGGCGTCCTTGAGGACCCGGAAGGCGACGTGGTTGCCGGACTCGAGCGTGCGCGTGCTCTTCTCTGAAATGATCGGCGCCAGGATCAGGCGGTGCATGCGGTCGTGCGCGATGGTCTTCATGACAGCCAGGCCTCCAGCTTCTTCACCGCGGCCTGCGTCATCAGCACTTTCTCGCGCGACAGCAGGGCCAGCGGGTTGAGCCCTTCGACGTCGCTGACATCGACGTGGGGCAGGTTGCGCGCGGACAGCATCAGGTTCTTGTCCACGGCGTCGGTGACGATCAGCATGTCGCTGCCGCCGAGCTGGGTGAGCTTCTCGATCAGGCCCTTGGTCTTCGGGGCCGCCACGGTGAACTCCTCGGCGACCAGGAGGTTCCCCTGGCGGGCCAGCTCGGAGACGATGGAGCGCAGGGCCCCGCGATACATCTTGCGGTTGACCTTCTGGGAGTGGTCGCGCGGCACGGCGGCGAAAATCTTGCCGCCGCCGCGCCACAGCGGGGAGCGGATCGTGCCCGCGCGCGCCTGGCCGGTGCCCTTCTGCTTCCACGGCTTGCGGCCGCCGCCGCGCACTTCGGCGCGGGTCTTCTGCTTCTTGGTGCCCTGGCGAGCGCCGTTCATGTAGGCGACCAGCACCTGGTGAACGAGCGACTCGTTGTATTCGACGCCGAACACGGCGTCCGAGAGGCTGACTTTGGTCTTGCTGTTGGCGAGCTGGATATCCATGGCTTACTTCGTCTTCACCGTGGGTTTCACGATCAGGTCGCCGTTGCGGGCGCCCGGGATCGCACCCTTGACCAGCAGCAGGTTGCGCTCGAGGTCGATCTTCACGAGGTCGAGGTTGATGGCGGTCGCCTTGACGGCGCCCATGTGGCCGGCCATCGGTTTGCCCTTCCAGACCTTGCCCGGATCCTGGCGCTGGCCGATGGAGCCCGGCGAGCGGTGCGACAGCGAGTTGCCGTGCGTGGCGCGGCCGCCCTTGAAACCGTGGCGCTTCATCACGCCCTGGAAGCCCTTGCCGATCGTGGTGCCGGTGACATCGACGCGCTTGATGTCCTTGAACTGCTCGACGCTCAGCTCGGCGCCCGGCTTGAGGTCCGCGCCTTCCTTGCCGGTGATGCGGAACTCCCACAAGCCGCGGCCCGCGGCGACGCCGGCCTTCTTGTAGTGGCCGGTCAGCGCCTTGTTCACGCGCTGCGGCTTCTTCTCGCCCACGGCAACCTGGACGGCGTTGTAGCCGTCGCTCTCGGTGGTCTTCACCTGGGTCACGCGGTTCGGCGTGCACTCGATCACGGTGACCGGGATCGACTCGCCGGCCTCCGTGAACACGCGGGTCATGCCCGCTTTTCTTCCAACAATTCCAAGTGCCATGGCATTAGCTCAATTTGATCTGGACTTCGACGCCGGCCGGCAGGTCGAGTTTCGACAGCGCGTCGACCGTCTTCTCGGTTGGATCCATGATCTGCATCAGGCGCTTGTGCGTGCGGATCTCGTACTGGTCGCGCGCGCTCTTGTCGGCGTGCGGCGAGACGAGGATCGTGTAGCGCTCCTTGCGCGTCGGCAGCGGAATCGGGCCGCGTACGAGCGCACCCGTGCGCTTGGCGGTCTCGACGATCTCGCGCGCAGACTTGTCGATCAATCTGTGATCGAAAGCCTTCAGGCGGATGCGGATGGACTGGTTGGTCGCGGCCATTCTCTTGCTCTGGTGAAAACCGGTTTCAGCTCTACTTAC
>JAYUGN010000176.1:0-5130 GCA_043767605.1 Gammaproteobacteria bacterium | reverse complement strand
GCTTCGCGCCGCGCGGCGCGATAGTCGGCGACGTGCCCTCGGGCACGGGCATGCTGGTGCTCGCCTCGGACCAGCTCGAGGTCTATCGCAACACGATTACCAATAACAAGACCGTCGGCCTCGCGATCGTGAACTACGGCCTGGTGGACACCGCCGAAGGCGACCGCAAGTACGACTTCTTCCCCGAAGGCCTGCACATCTACGACAACGCCTTCGAGGACAACGGCGGCAACCCGCAGCCGCCCGACAACTCGCGCAACGGCTGCAGCGGCAACCCGAGCGCACCGGCCGGAATCCCGAGCACCAACGACCTCAACAACCCGGAGTGCACCAGCAACAATGCATCCCTGCTGGTGACGATCATCCAGGCCAAGAACAACGGCAACTCCGCACAGATCGTCTGGGACGGCGCGCAGGACAAGCCCGACACGTTCTGTGTGGACCCGCCGACCGACCACGAAGGCGTGGCGCTAACGCAGGCGCACGCGGGCGAGACCGGCCGCTACGAGGCGCGCTTCGACGAGCGCGGCCGCCCGAACTACTACATCTATGACTACGCGCCGGCCTGCGCGGCGGACAGCCAGCACCACACCTACAACGCCTGGAAATTCGACGGCAATGGCGCGCTGAAGAAGCCGGCGAACGGCATGTGCGTCGAGGGCAACACCTTCACCCGGGGCCCGGCCAACCAGGCCGACGATTTCGTGAACGTGCACTTCGCCACCGCCGATCCGACCGCGCCGGAAAACCAGACGCCCGGCGACCACGTGCAGCCCAGCGATTGCCCGAGCGTGCCGGCGCCGCTGCTGACGCAGTACATCCCGCGCATCAACGCCTACACGCCCAACCCGGCCAACGATCCGCGGCCCTCGCTCGCCGAGCTGGCCTCCGTGTGCAATGCGGTGCAGCCGGGCAAGGTCAACGGCTCTGCGCTCGCCTCGTACAACTGCCCGCGCCTGGACCAGTACGGCCTGTTCTCGAACGCGGCGGATCCGACCACCGGCCCGAATGGCGGCGGCGTGCTGTTCGACCTGAATACCGCACTGTTCTCGGACTACGCGGTGAAGTACCGCTTCCTGTTCCTGCCCGAGGGCCAGAAAGCCACCTACGTGGACATCGCCAACTGCCACGACCACGGCGTGATCCAGATCTTCGGCTGCAACACCGCGACGCTCGACTTCCCGGTCGGCACGGTGTTCGCCAAGACCTTCGCGTTCCGCAAGGACAGCGTGGACAAGGTCGTGGAGACGCGCCTGCTGATCAAGCGGCAGACGGCCAGCGGCGCGATCAACTGGGTCGGCATGGCGTATCTCTGGAACGACCACTGCGCCGCCACCGGCGCGCGCTGCGCCGAGCTGAAGATCGAGGGCGCGACCCAGGACGAGAGCTACGACTACGACGATCCGGATCCGGCTGTCGGCGCGCACTACAGCAGTGGCAGCGAACCGGTCCACTACGTGATCCCGAACGCCGGCAACTGCCTGCTGTGCCACGGCGGCGACGACCGCGACCCCGGCGCGGCGCCGATCGGCCCGAAGGTGCGCAACCTCAATAAAAATCATGACTACGGCGGCGCGACCGGCGTGAAGAACCAGCTCACGCGCTTCGAGGAGCTGGGCCTGCTCGACCTGCCGGGCACCGTCGAGGCGCCGATGCCCAAGTGGAACGTGCCGGGCAGCTCGGGCCAGCCGGCGGATTCCGCCGAGGACAAGCACCGCCGCGTGCGCTCGTACCTCGAGGTGAACTGCATGCACTGCCACAACCCGGGCGGCGCGGCGCAGAACTCCGGCCTGTCGCTCGATGCGCTCGACGCCATCGACCTGAGCAGCGATACGAAAATGGACGAGGGCCACGGCATCTGCAAGCCGCCCATCGCGGCGGGCAAGGCGGCTGACAACGCGTTCTACGACATCGTGCCGACCGATTCGGGCGGCTCGCTGCTGTTCCAGCGCATCTCGTCCACCGAGCCCGGTATCAAGATGCCGCCACTGGCGCGCAGCGTGGTGCAGACGGAAGCCATGAACCTGGTCGGCAACTGGATCAACACCGTCGTCGACACCTACGCCTACAGCGACACCTGCAAGCCGGCGACCGGCGCGGGCACGGCGCCGGCGGTGGGCGCCGCGCCGCTGATGATGACGGCGCCGAACTGAACGGGGTAACGGGGTCGGAGTCGCGCTCGCAAGTGCTTGATTCTGCGCGCCCGGTTTCGCCGTTCTTCGCGCTCGGCGAGGGCTACTACTCCGTCGTCGCGCCGACGCCGGTGGCCTCGCCGCAGCTGCTGGCGTTCAATCCAGATGCAGCGGCGCTGATCGGGCTCGCTGCTACCGAGGCCGCGCGGCCCGAGTTTCTGCAGATCATGTCGGGTGCCGCGCCCTGGCCCGGCGCCACGCCCATCGCATCGGTTTACGCCGGCCACCAATTCGGCGCCTACGTGCCGCAGCTTGGCGACGGCCGCGCGATCCTGATCGCGCAACTGCGCAACGCGAAGAACGAGCTGTGGGAGCTGCAGCTCAAGGGCGCGGGCAAGACGCCCTACTCGCGTTTTGGCGACGGCCGCGCCGTACTGCGCTCGAGCATCCGCGAATATTTGTGCGGCGAGGCGATGGCGGGCCTGGGCATTCCCACCACGCGCACGCTGTGCCTGGTCGGATCGAGCGAGCCCGTCCAGCGCGAAACGGTGGAGACCGCGGCGGTGATCTGCCGCATGGCGCCCAGCCACATCCGCTTCGGGCACTTCGAGTACTTCTACTACCGCCAGCAGTTCGACAAGCTCAAGACGCTCGCGGACCACGTGATCGACGCGTATTTCCCCTCTCCCCGCTTGCGGGGAGAGGGCCAGGGTGAGGGGAAATACGCGGAGTGGCTCACCGAAGTCGTCGAGCGCACCGCGCGCCTGATGGCCCAGTGGCAGTCGGTGGGTTTCGTCCACGGCGTGATGAACAGCGACAACATGTCCATCCTCGGGCTCACGCTCGACTACGGCCCGTATGGCTTCCTCGATGCCTTCAGCAGCCGGCAGGTCTTCAACCACACCGACGAGCAGGGCCGTTACGCCTACGGCGAACAGCCGGGCGTCGGCGCCTGGAATTGTTCGCGCCTTCTGCAAGCGACCTTGCCGCTGCTGGACGAGGACCCGGAGAAAGCGGTCGAGATCGCCTACGCCATCCTCGAGCGCTACGGCCCCGCGTACGTGCCGGAAAACCTCAAGCTGTGGCGCGCCAAGCTCGGCCTGCGCGAGGCGCTCGAACCGGATGCCGAGCTGATCAACAGCTTCCTGCAACTGCTCGACAGCTCGAAGGCCGACTTCGCCACGGTGTTCCGCTTGCTGGCGAAGCCCGAGGCCGTGCGCGACCACATCCTCGATGCCGCCGCCTTCGACCGCTGGCTTGCGGATTACCGCGCGCGCCTTGCGCAGGAAAACTCCGACGATGCCGAGCGCGCCGCGCGCATGAATCGCGCGAACCCGAAATACCTGCTGCGTAACCATGTGGTGCAGGCGGTCATCGAGAAAGCGCAGGCCGGCGATGCGTCCGAGGTCGAAGTGCTGCGCCAGCTGCTCGCCCGGCCCTTCGACGAGCAACCCGGCATGGAGCGCTACGCGCAGCCGCCGCCGCCCGGGACGCACGAGGAGCTCAGCTGCTCGTCGTAGGATTCAGCGAAGGTTCAGTCCGCGCGCCGTACTCTGGGCCTGCCCGCCCTGCCCCTCGGAGATTCCCGATGCGAACACTCAAGCTGATCCTGGCGCCAGCGCTGCTGCTCGGCGCCCTTGCATTGCCCGCCGTCGCGAACACCGCACCGGCCCCCGCCCCGGCTGTCGAGAATCCCGGCATGCAGATGTGCAAGGACAACCCGCAGAAGTGCGAGGAGATGAAGGCGCGCCGCGAGGCCTTCTGCAAGAACAATCCGCAGACCTGCGAGAGCCGCAAGGAAGCGCGCCAGGCCCGCAGGAAGTGGTGCGAGCAGAATCCCGACAAGTGCCAGAAGCTCAAGGACGAGCAGGCGCAGCGGCAGGAGCGGGCGCAGGAACGTCGCGATGCTGCGCCCGCAGGCGGCGAAAAGCCGGCGGGGCCGCCGCGCTGACAGCCCTCACCCCTGCCCCTCTCCCGCTGCGCGGGAGAGGGGTTTTCTATCTCTCGAAGAGTTTGTCGAGCAGGTCGGGATCGTCGAAGTGGCTGCGGCCGACGAAGGACGTGGGGTGGCGGCCGAGCTGGCGCATGGCGCCGGCGCTCTTGATGCCGGCGGGCCATAGCCACAACCGCTCGCGGCGGTCGGTGCCATCGACCAGGCCGTCTTCGCCGAAGAGACTGCGGGGCTCCGCGGCGCTGGGCAGCGACAAGAGCGCCCCGTAATCGCGCAGGCTGTACTCGGCTTTTGCGTCGGCTCTGGCCTGCGCCAGCGGCACCAGGCGCCGCACGAAGTGCGTGCCGGTGGCCAGGCGGATCGCAAACGGCTCGGCCGGCACCGAGGCCTGCGGGAACAGCACGGGCTCATCCCAGAATCCGCCCTGCTCCTTTCGCTTGAGCAGCTGCGCCGGGAAGTAATAGTGATAGCAGCCGCAGGTGTGCACGGTGTCGTACAGCAGCGGCGCGCCCTGCTCGTCCAGCGTCACGCGCCAGACGACGCCGTCGAGTACGCCGGAATACGCGTTGAGCAGCCCTTCCGCCGGCCGCTCGGAGAACCAGACGACGTAGACCAGCTGCGCGAACACGCGGCCCCCGCGGCGCGTGTACGCCGGCGCGAAATAGGTGACGGGCTGCGCGAGGTCCAGGCGCGGGCCGTCGGTGCCCAGCATCGGCGCGCCCGGCTTGTCGAACTCGCCCGCGGTTTCGAGTTGCCAGCGCGGCAGGTGCGCGCGCGCCAGCGCCTGCCACTGCGCAGCATCGAGTTGCGGCACGCCGAGCGCATCGCGTTGGGCGAGCCAGCGCGCTGCCGGCGGCGGCGCGGCCGGCGATGCAGCGGGTGATGCAGCGGGCGGATCGCTCGGCTGCCAGAGCGTGAGCAACCCGGGCGATTCCAGTTGCTCGACCGGGCGCGCGTAATCCGCCACGACATCTTTGTCGAAATTGCGCATGCCGAGGTTCAGGAACGGCACGAGCAGCGGATACACGCCGAGCGTGCGCTTCAGCA
>JAYUGN010000175.1:0-5142 GCA_043767605.1 Gammaproteobacteria bacterium | reverse complement strand
CCGCGACCTGTTCCAGTTCCTCGACACGCCGGTCGAGCCGGCCGGCGGCACGCGCACGCTCGCGCGCGCGCAGGGCGAGGTCCGGTTCGAGGCGGTGGGCTTCGCCTACACGGAAGGCCACAAGCGCGCGGTGGACCGGGTCAGCCTCGATGTGAAGCCCGGCCAGACCGTGGCCTTCGTCGGCCGCTCGGGCAGCGGCAAGTCCACGCTGTTGTCGCTGCTGCCGCGGTTCTATGACGCCACCGAAGGCCGCGTGACGCTCGACGGCGTGGACGTGCGCGACTACACGCTCGCCGACCTGCGCCGGCAGATCGCGCTGGTGGACCAGAACGTGGTGCTGTTCAACGCCAGTGTTGCCGACAACATTGCCTACGGCGTACGTGACGAGGTCAGCGACGCGCAGGTCGAGCAGGCGGCGCGCGCGGCCAACGCCTGGGAGTTCATCGAGAAGCTGCCGCTGCGCCTGGCCACGCAGCTCGGCCAGAACGGCGTGCTGCTGTCGGGCGGCCAGCGCCAGCGCATCGCCATCGCTCGCGCGCTCCTGCGCAATGCGCCGATCCTGATCCTCGACGAGGCGACGAGCGCCCTCGACACCGAGTCCGAGCGCTATATCCAGCAGGCGCTGGAGACGCTGGTGAAGGGCCGCACCACGCTGGTCATCGCGCACCGGCTCTCGACCGTGCAGCGCGCCGACCACATCGTGGTGCTGGTGGATGGCCGCGTGGTCGAGTCCGGCAAGCACGCGGAACTGCTCGCGCAGGGCGGCGCCTACGCCTCGCTGCACGCGATGCAGTTCGACGACGCTTGAGCCTCAAGGACCGCGTCACCCGGTACTGGTATCGAGCCGCGCCGGCGCCCTGGTACCTGCGGCTGCTCGGCGCGCTGTTCGGATTCGCGGCGCGCGTGCGCCGTGCCCGCCTGCAGTCGCGCGCGCGGATGGACCGCCTGCCGGTGCCGGTCATCGTCGTCGGCAACATCGCCGTCGGCGGCACCGGCAAGACCCCGTTCACGATCTGGCTGGTCGAGCGCCTGCGCGAATGGGGCTGGACGCCGGGCGTGATCAGCCGTGGCTACGGCGGCAATTCGCCGGGCTGGCCGCAGCCGGTGACGGCGGATTCCGATCCTGCCGTTGTCGGTGACGAGCCCGTGCTGATCGCGACCCGCGCGGGCTGTCCGGTCGTCGTCGGGCCCGACCGGCTCGCCGCCGCGCGGGCGCTGCTCGCGGCTTGCGACGTGGACATCGTGGTCAGCGACGATGGCCTGCAGCACTACCGGCTATGGCGAGACCTGGAGATCGTGGTGGTGGACGCGAGCCGTGGCCTGGGCAACGGCGCGCTGCTGCCGGCCGGTCCCTTGCGTGAAGCGCCCTCAAGGCTCGGCGAAGTGGGGCTGGTGGTGACCAATGGCACCGGCTGGACCTCACCGGTGCCGGCGTCGCAGCTCACGATGCGGCTTGCGGCTTCGCAGGTGCGCTCGCTCGACGGCAAGAGCACCGCTCCGCTGGCGCAGTTCGCGGGCCAGACCGTGCACGCGGTCGCCGGCATCGGCAATCCGGCGCGATTTTTCTCGATGCTGAGCCAGCAGGGCATCCAGCTCGTCATGCACCCGTTTCCCGACCATCACCCGTTCCAGCGTGCGGACCTCGAATTCGGCGACGCGCTGCCCGTGCTGATGACGGAGAAAGACGCGGTGAAGTGCCGCGGCTACGCGGACGAGGGCCGGTGGGTCGTGCCGGTGGAGGCCGGCATCGCGCCGGAGGGCGTGGCCCTTGTGCAAGAATTGACGCAGAAACTGCGCCCGAACTGAAGGAAGCTGAGCTGACATGGACAAGCGCTTGCTCGACATCCTCGTGTGCCCCGTCACCAAGGCGCCGCTGACCTGGGACGAGGCCCGGCAGGAGCTGCTGTGCAAGGCCTCGCGGCTGGCCTACCCGGTGCGCGACGGCGTGCCGGTGATGCTCGAGGAAGAAGCGCGCGCGCTCACCGACGAAGAGCTGGCGCGGTTTCGTTAGCAGCCCATGAATTTCAAGGTCGTGATTCCCGCGCGGCTGGGCTCGACCCGGTTGCCGCGCAAGGTGCTGCGCGACATCGGCGGCAAGCCGCTGGTGCAGCACGTCTGGGCCGCAGCACGTAAAACGCGCGCGCAGGAAGTCGTGATCGCGACCGACGAGCCGGAAGTGTTCGAGGCCTGCGCGGCCTTCGGCGCGGACGTCATGATGACCTCGCGCAAGCACGAGTCGGGCACGGACCGGATTTTCGAGGTGGCGCGCAAGCGCCGCTGGAGCGCCGCAACGCTGGTGGTGAACCTGCAGGGCGACGAACCGCTGATGCCGCCAGCGCTGGTGCGCAAGTGCGCGCAGCTGCTTGCCGCGGACCGCAAGGCCGACATCGCCACGCTGTGCCATCCGCTGCACGCGCTCGAGGAATGGCTGAACCCCAATATCGTGAAAGTCGTGATGAACACGGCGGGCCACGCGCTGTATTTCTCGCGCGCGCCGATTCCGTGGAAGCGATCTTCGCTCCCTCTCCCCGGAGGGGAGAGGGCCGGGGTGAGGGGTGGGGTGACGGGCGAGAATTTCCCGGCCGGTCTTGCATACCGCCACATCGGCCTTTATGCCTACCGGGTGTCAGCGCTGCAGAAGTTCAGCACGCTCAAACCCGCGAAGCTCGAGACCACCGAGGCACTGGAGCAGTTGCGGGCGCTGGCCGCGGGCATGACGATCGCCGTGGGCATCGTGCGCGATCCGCCGCCGCGCGGCGTGGATACCGAGGAGGATTTGGTCGAGGTGCAGCGGGTGCTGGGGTAGGGAAGAGCAAGACAAAAGAAAACGGCCGCTTTCGCGGCCGTTTTGCTTGCAGCGGTTCCCGATCAGGAGTTGTGGTTCTCCGAATCGCCGTTGCTTTCGGGTGCCGGCGCAATCAGGCGTGGCACGAAGTCATCGGCCTGCTTCTTCGGCGCAGCAGGCGCAGCAGGTGCAGCAGGTGCAGCGGCCGTCACGATCGGCGCGGCGGGCGGCGCTGCGCCTTCCACCGGCGCGATCAGCCGCGGCGTCCAGTCGGCCGCAGCCTTCGGACGCGACGGGCGCGGGCCCGGCGGCGTTGAAGGTGCCGGCGAAGACAGGGGCTCGGAACGCGACTCCATCGGGTGCGATTCCACCGGCGGACGCGCTTCGACGCGCGGCTCCGGCGGCATCGCTGCAACGGGCGCTGCCGGCTGCGACTCGGCCGCACGCACCGGTTCGACAGCGGCGGGCCGCGGGGCAGGCGTCAACGGCACGGACACCGGGCCGCCGAAGTCGTCTTCCGCCTCGTGCGGCTCGATCGTGAGGTTGAAGTCCGCCTGCGATTCCGGGGCGCGATAACCGCCGCCCTGGTTGCCGTTCGGGTTCGGGCCTGCGTTCGGCCCGCCGTTGGGCCCAGCATTGGGATTGGCGCCATTCTCGAAACGGTCACGGCCACCGCGGCCGCCACGACGGCGACGACGCCGGCCGCGGCCTTCGCGGTTCGGATCACCACCACCCTGGCCCTGCTGGCCGTCCTGGGCAACGCCCGGCTGACCGCCGGACTCCGCGCCCATCGGCTGCATCGGCGGAATCATCGGGTTCTGCTGCGTCACGTCATTCATGTCGGCCATCGGCGCCATCACGGCATCCGGTGTGGCCGCCATCGACGGCTGCTGTGCGGGGTTCAGCGCCGGGTCCATCGGCGGACGATCCTGGCGCGGCTGGCGATTGCGATCGCGTCCAGGCTCGCGATTGGGATCGCGCGGCTGGCCCTGCTGCTGCGGGCGCTGGCCGTCACGGTTGCCGTCGCGGCCCCCGTCGCGACCGCCGCCCTGGCGTCCGCCATCGCGGCCGCCTCCGTGTCCACCGCCCCCACCGCTGCGGCCATCACGGCCGCCACGCCCCTCTTGGGAATGCGCGCGCTGGCCGTCACGGCCACCGTGTCCACCGCGGTTGCGGTCACGGCCGCCACGATCGCGGTTGCGATCGCGGTCACCGTGGCCATGGCGCTCGTGGCGCGACGGCTCGCTGCGCGGGGCTTCGGCTTGCGTCGAGGTCGACGCGGCCGGGCCGACGACAAACAGCTGCTTCATCTTGTTCCAGAAGCCGCCGCCCGCCGGCGCTGCCGCCGGGGCAGCCGCCATGGCCGGAGCCGGCCGCACGGAATCGGCTTCATTCCAGACGTTCGGCGCGGGCGTCGAAGGCTGGATGGTCTTCACCGCCGCTTCCATCAGCGGCTTGGGCGGGGTCTTGGCGGCCAGCACGGCGTCCTTCGCCGTCTCGTCCACCGGCCTGGCCATCTCGTAGCTGGCCTTGTCGTTGCCGTCGACCTTCATCTGGTCGCCGCGCACGCGCGAAATCTCGAAGTTCGGCGAGTGCAGGTTGGCGTTGGGCACCAGCGTGACGATGGAGCGGTGGCGGCCCTCGATCTCCGCCAGCGGCATGCGCTTTTCGTTCAGCAGGAAGGTGGCGACGTCGACCGGCAGCTGCGCGATCACGCGCGTGGTCTTGTCCTTCATCGCCTCTTCTTCGATCAGGCGCAGCACCGACAGCGCCAGCGATTCGACGCCGCGGATCTGGCCGCGGCCGTTGCAGCGCGGGCAGGTGATCTGCGTGTGCTCGCCGAGGCTCGGCTGCATGCGCTGGCGCGACATCTCCATCAGGCCGAAGCGCGACAGGCGCCCGAACTGGATGCGCGCGCGGTCGATTTCGCAGGAAGCCTGCAGGCGGTCCTCGACCTGGCGCTGGGCCTTGGTCGATTCCATGTCGATGAAGTCGATGACGATCAGGCCGCCCAAGTCGCGCAGGCGCAACTGGCGCGCGACTTCATCCGCGGCTTCCAGGTTGGTCTTGAGCGCGGTTTCCTCGATGTCGCGGCCGCCGGTCGCCCGGGCGGAGTTGACGTCGATGGCGGTCAGCGCCTCGGTGTGGTCGATCACGATCGCGCCGCCGCTCTGCAGCTCGACCTTGCGCTCGTGGGCGCTCTCGATCTGGCTTTCAACCTGGAAGCGGCTGAACAGCGGGATGTGGTCCTGGTACAGCTTGAGCTTCGGCAGGTTCGCCGGCATCACGTTGGTGATGAACTCGCGGGCCGTCTCGTAGGCCTCGACGCTGTCCACCATCACTTCGGTGACTTCCGG
>JAYUGN010000174.1:0-5160 GCA_043767605.1 Gammaproteobacteria bacterium | reverse complement strand
GTGCTGGCCACACCGGCGGATGCATGGCGATGTGAATGGACGGCCTCGATCAGCGCGGCCGCGTGCTCCGGCGGCGTCTCCGGCAGGATTCCATGCCCGAGGTTGAACACGTGCCCCGGCCCTGAACCGTGGCTCTTCAGCACTTCGACGGCCTGCTCGCGGATTCGCCCGGGCTGCGACAGCAGGATCACGGGGTCGAGGTTGCCCTGCAGCGCGACGCGCGGGCCGACTCGCCGGCGCGCCTCGGCCAGCGGAATCGTCCAGTCGATGCCCAGCGCATCGGCGCCGATTTTCGCCTGCGCCTCGAGGTGCGCGTTGGCGCCCTTGCTGAACAGGATCACCGGCACCTGCGGCGCCGCGGCCTTCAGCGCATCCACGATCGCCTTCATCGGCGCCAGCGAATGGCGCAGGTAGGCTGAAGGTGCGAGCACGCCGCCCCAGCTATCGAAGATCATCACGACCTGCGCGCCGGCAGCGATCTGCGCGAGCAGATAGGACGAGACTGACTTCGCCAGCGTCGCCAGCAACTGGTCCATCAGCTCGGGTGCGTCGTAGGCCATCTTCTTCACGAGCTGGAAATCGTGGCCGCCGCCGCCCTCGACCATGTAGGTGGCGAGCGTCCACGGGCTGCCGGCAAACCCGATCAGCGGCACCGAGCCGCCGAGCGCGCCACGGATCGTGCGCACGGCGTCCATCACGTACTTCAATTCGGTTTCCGGATCCGGCACGCCGAGCTGGCGCACGTCCTCGGCCGTGCGCACCGGCTTGCGCAGCTTCGGGCCTTCACCCTCGATGAAGTGCAGGCCCAGGCCCATCGCGTCGGGGATCGTGAGGATGTCGGAAAACAGGATCGCGGCGTCGAGCGGGAAGCGCGCCAGCGGTTGCAGGGTGACTTCGCAGGCGAGCTCCGGCGTGCGCATCAGGTTCAGGAAGCTGCCGGCCCGCGCGCGGGTTGCGCGGTACTCGGGCAAATAGCGCCCAGCCTGCCGCATCATCCAGGCCGGCGTGACGTCGACGCTTTCGCAGCGCAGTGCGCGCAGCAAGCGGTCGTTCTGCGGGCGTTCAGCCCGCGGCGCTGGCGATTTCATCCTGGATGGCCTGTGCGGCGGCGCGCGGATCCTGCGCATCGCGGATCGGGCGGCCGACCACGATGTAGTCGGCTCCGGCCTTGATCGCGGCGGCAGGCGTCATCACGCGCTTCTGGTCGCCCGTGCTCTGGTTGTCCACCGGGCGGATGCCGGGCGTCACGCACACGAGCTTGCTGCCGACATCCGCCTTCAGCTTTTCGACTTCGAGGCCGCTCGACACCACGCCATCGCAGCCGGCGGCGAGCGCGCGGCGCGCGCGCGACAGCACCAGCGCGCCGACGTCGCACGCAAAGCCCATGTCGTCGAGGTCGCCGCGATCCAGGCTGGTGAGCGCCGTGACCGCGAGCACTTTCAGCGAGCCGGATTTGGCCTTGGCGGCCGCTTCCATGATGGCCTGGTTGCCGTGGATGGTGCAGAAATCCGCGCCGCGCTCGGCGAGGTTGGCCACTGCGCGTGCCACCGTCTCGGGAATGTCGAAGAATTTCAGGTCCACGAAAACCTTTTTCTGCTGCCCGCGCAGCTCGGCCAGCAGCTCGAAGAACCCGCCGGCCATGAACAGCTCGAGGCCGATCTTGTAGAACACGGCCGCGTCGCCGAGCTGGCGCACGAAGGCGCGCGCGGCGTCGGCGTCGGGAACGTCGAGGGCGACGATCAGGCGTTCGCGGGAGGGAATGGGCATGGCTCAGATGCCTGTGAGCAGAAGGTCAAGCGCCGCCATGATGTCCTGGCGATGGCCGGTGAGACTTGCGACGGGCTCGCCGAGCCGACGTGACTGAATGGCACCCATCTCGGTCGGCGACATTACGACACTTTCGCCGTTGACCGTGAGCAGGGGATTCAGGCTGCGCATGCGCGGCCCGAAATGATCCGGCCGCACGAGCATCACCATCACGCGGGACTTCAAGTTGACGAAATCCGACTGGATATCGAGCAGGTACGGCGCGCGATCGGCGCTCTTGCTGCCGGGGTTCCGGTAGGCATGGAACTGCGCCATCAGAACGGGTTGAACTCTTCGTTCAGTGGCCCGTCGCGCTCGATCCGCGCGTTGTAGTGCTCGATCGCCTCGCGGTTTTCCTCGAGCCACTTCTCCGCGCGACGGCGCTTGAGGTGCTCGCGCAAGCCTTCTTCGAACACTTTCGAGAGGTTCAGCTTGAGGGCGCGCGCCTCGTTGAGGATCACGTCGCTGACACTGAGATTGACTGCGGTCTTGGCCATGCACAGCAGTATGCGCATGACTCATGCGCAAGGCAATGCACCTGTCAAGCCGTTGATTTTGCGGTGGTATACCGATGGTGCAGGATGCCAAACAGGTAGGCCGCGTTGTAGGACAGGATCGTTGCGAGCATCAGCAGCGTCAGCGGGCTGAGTGCGTCGAAGGCCGGCGGCGGCGCGCCATCCTGCGTGAGCAGCGGGTACATCTGCCAGAAGCGCCAGGCCATGCGGGCCAGCAGCAACCCGGTCAGCGCCATGCCGATCCAGGGATTCGGCACGTAGTACTGCGTTGCACCTTCCAGGTCGAACTTCGTGTGGCTGAGCGCAAAGCGGCTTAGCCCGAAACCGGCGAGGGCCCCGAGCAGGAGCGCGAGCGCGGGCTCGGCGTCCAGCGCCAGCAGCGAAGGTGCGCCGAACAGCGCCAGCAGCACGAGCATGATGCCGATGCGGATTTTCAGCCGGCGCGGCTTCAGCGCCTGGCGGCCGATGTTCATCTTGGCGCGGCGATAGACCATGTACGGAAACATCAGGACCATCGCGGCTGCGCCGAGCAGCGGTGTCGCCACGCTTCAGACTCCGAGGTAGTCGAGTATGCCTTGGGCCGCCTCGCGCCCCTCGAACACCGCGGTGACGACGAGATCCGAGCCGCGCACCATGTCGCCGCCGGCAAAGACCTTCGGGTTCGCCGTCTGGAACAAGGGTTTTTTCGCCACCTTCATTTTGCCGTCGTCGTGCAGGGTGATGCCGTGCTCGCCGAACCAGCTGGCCGGGCTCGGGCGGAAGCCGAACGCGATGATCACGCGGTCCGCCTCGAGCACCGTTTCGGAATCCGGCACCGTTTCGGGCGCGCGGCGGCCGCGCTTGTCGGGCGCGCCGAGGCGCGTCTCGACCACCTTCACGCCCTCGGCCTTGCCGCTGCCCGTGATCTCGAGCGGCTGGCGGTTGAACAGGAACTCCACGCCTTCTTCTTTCGCGTTCGCGACTTCCTTGCGCGAGCCGGGCATGTTGGCCTCGTCGCGACGGTAGACGCAGGTCACGCCCGATGCCTTCTGGCGCACGGCCGTGCGCACGCAGTCCATCGCGGTGTCGCCGCCGCCGAGCACGACCACGCGCTTGCCCTTCATGCTGACGAAGTCGGCCGGATCCTTCTCGATGCCGAGCACGCGGTTCACGTTCGAGATCAGGTAGGGCAGGGCTTCGTGCACGCCGGGCAGGGTCTCGCCGGCAAAATTGCCCTTCATGCTGGTGTACGCGCCCATGCCGAGGAAGACGGCGTCGTAATCGGCGAGCAACTTGCCGAACGCGATGTCCTTGCCTACTTCCGTGTTCAGCACGAACTCCACGCCCATGCCCTCGAGGATCCCGCGGCGCGTCTTCACCACGTCCTTTTCCAGCTTGAACGGCGGGATGCCGAAGGTCAGCAGGCCGCCGATCTCGGAATATTTGTCGAACACGATGGGCTTGACGCCGTTGCGCGTGAGCACGTCAGCGCAGCCCAGGCCCGCCGGACCGGCGCCGACGATGGCCACTTTCTTGCCGGTGGCAACGACCTTGCTCATGTCCGGGCGCCAGCCCTGCTTGAGCGCCTCGTCGGTGATGTATTTCTCGACCGAGCCGATGGTCACGGCGCCGAAGCCTTCGTTCAGCGTGCAGGCGCCCTCGCACAGCCGGTCCTGCGGGCAGATGCGGCCGCAGATTTCCGGCAGCGAGTTGGTCTGGTGCGAAAGCTCGGCGGCCTTGAAGAGGTTGCCTTCCTCGACCAGCTTCAGCCAGTTCGGGATGTAGTTGTGCACCGGGCACTTCCACTCGCAGTACGGGTTGCCGCACGACAGGCAGCGGCCTGACTGCTTGGCCGCGTCCTCGGCGCCGTACTGGCCGTAGATCTCGCGGAAGTCCTTGAGGCGCACGATCGCCGGCGCCTTCGGCGGATCCTCGCGGTCGAGGTCCATGAACTGCATCACATTCGTTTTTGCCATAGCTACGCCGCCGCCCGGATCGCTTGAATGAGCGAGCCGATGTCGGCCGCCTTTGGTTTTACCAGCCAGAATTTGCCGAGGTAATCGCGGAAGTCGTCCAGGATCTGCTTGCCCCACTGGCTGCCGGTGGCCTCGACGTGGTCCTGGATCAGGCCGCGCAGGTAGTGCTGGTGGCCTTCCATGTGCTCGGCGAGGATGCGGTGGATGTCGATCAGCTCGTGGTTGTAGCGGTCCACGAAGCCGCGCTTCTCGTCGAGCACGTAGGCAAAGCCGCCGGTCATGCCGGCGCCGAAATTGATGCCGACGCGGCCCAGCACCGCGATCACGCCGCCCGTCATGTATTCGCAACCGTGGTCGCCACAGCCTTCCACCACCGCCAGCGCACCGGAGTTGCGCACGGCGAAGCGCTCGCCGGCCACGCCCGCGGCGTACAGCGTGCCGCCGGTCGCGCCGTACAGGCAGGTGTTGCCGATGATCATCGAATCCTGCGTCTTGAAGCGCGAACCCTTCGGCGGCTTCACCACGATGCGCCCGCCGCACATGCCCTTGCCGACGTAGTCGTTGGCGTCACCCTCGAGCTCCAGGTGCAGGCCGCCGGCATTCCACACGCCGAACGACTGACCCGCGGTGCCCTTGAGTTTCAGCGTGATCGGGTGATCCGACATGCCGAGGTTGCCATGGCGGCGCGCGATCTCGCCCGTCAGCCGCGCGCCGATCGAGCGGTGGTTGTTCTGCACCGTGTATTCGAAGGTGCCGCCGGTCCTGCCTTCGATGGCGGGCAGGATGTCCTTGACCATCTGCTCGGCGAGCAGGCCCTGGTCGTGCGGCGGGTTGCCGGCGGTGCAGTGCTGGCCCGCGTCCGAGACCATGCCGGCCGCCGCCAG
>JAYUGN010000173.1:0-1670 GCA_043767605.1 Gammaproteobacteria bacterium | reverse complement strand
AAAGCGCGACGCTGCCGACGGCAAATTTCACGGTGACGACGACTTCCAACCCGTCGCCCTTGGCATGCTCGAGGCCGGTGTCTTCGCCCAGGTCGGTGCCGCGGGCGGCGAAGCCGGTCAGGGGCACGGCCAGCGCCAGCAGGAGGATCAAGGTTTCGCGCATGAGCATGTCCCTTCGCAACTCCCCCCGGAGCGGTTCTTGTTGTGGGGCATTATGAGAGAATTCGCCGCCTTTTGTAGCGGGAAAAACGCGTGGCGGCTCAGCTCATCGACGGGAAAGCGGTCGCCGCGCGCGTGAGCGAGCGCGTGCGGGCTGGCATCGTCGAGCGCCGCCAATCCGGCCGCCCCGCCCCGGGCCTGGCCACGATCCTGGTCGGCAACGATGCCGCCTCGCAGGTCTACGTCGGCCGCAAGCGCGAGCTGTGCGATTCACTGGGCCTGCACTCGCAGCACATCGACCTGCCGCTGACCGTCGCCCAGGACGCCCTGCTCGCCCAGATCGACGCGCTGAACGCCGATCCGGCCATCGACGGCATCCTCGTGCAGCTGCCGCTGCCGGCGCACATCGACACCACGCGCGTGATCGAGCGCATCCACCCCGACAAGGACGTGGACGGCTTCCATCCCTACAACGTCGGGCGGCTGACGCAGCGCATCCCGCGCCTGCGGCCCTGCACGCCCTACGGCGTGATCGAGCTCTTGAAGTCTGTCGGCGAGAAGTTCTACGGCCGCAACGCCGTGATCGTCGGCGCCAGCAACCACGTCGGCCGGCCGATGATGCTGGAGCTGCTCTACGCCGGCGCGATCGTGAAGATCACGCATCGCTTCACCAAGGACCTCGCCGCCGACGTCGGCGAAGGCGAAATCCTGGTCGTGGCCGCCGGCAAGCCGGGCCTGGTGAAAGGCGCCTGGGTGCGCCCGGGCGCGACCGTGATCGACGTCGGCATCAGCCGCGGCGCCGACGGCAAGCTGAAAGGCGATGTCGAATTCGAGCCGGCGCGCGAGCGCGCCGCGTTCATCACGCCGGTCCCCGGCGGCGTCGGGCCGATGACGGTCGCGATGCTGATGCAGAACACCTTGTTCGCCGCGCAGCTGCGCGACGAAAATAAAGGGGACGCACACCTTTAATCCCGCCACGGTGCGGGCTGAATGCCACCCGCAGATAAAGGTGTGCGTCCCCTTTATTTTTTATCAGGCGGCGTAACCCGGGGATTCGCGGTCCAGCTTGCGCAGCAGCGCGGGCCAGGCCAGCGCGCCGCCGAGGCCCTTGCTGACCGCCATCACGTTCTGCTTCACCCCCGCGACGATGCGCGGATCCACGCTGATCAGCTTGTCACCGCCACCGTTGCCTGCCAGCGCCGCGACCTGGATCTCGCAGGTGCGCTGGAAGGTGAACATCGAGAGATACGCGTCCGCGATGGTGGCGCCGACCGTGAGCAGGCCATGGTTGCGCAGCATCAGGAAGTTGTTGCTGCCGAGGTCCTTCTGCAGCCGCGGCTTTTCGTCGTCGCGCAGCGCGATGCCCTCGTAGTCGTGGTAACCGAGCGAGGCCAGCACGATGGTGGATTGCTGGCTGATCGGCATCACGCCATTCCTCTGCGCCGAAACGGCAATCCCCGCCACCGTGTGAACGTGCAGCACGCAGGCCGCGTCCTCGCGCACCGCGTGGA
>JAYUGN010000172.1:0-1677 GCA_043767605.1 Gammaproteobacteria bacterium | reverse complement strand
CGCCCTGGCGACCAGCGACCGGCGCTATCGCCTGGCGCAGGCGCGCGCGGAGGCCGATGCGGCACAGGCTTCGGCACCCGCCTGATGCGCTACGCAATCCCCGCCGTGATCCTGGCGGCGCTCATCGCGCTGTTCGCGATCGGCCTGCGCAAGGATCCCTCGAAGATCCCCTCGCCGCTGATCGGCAAGCCGGCGCCGATGTTCAACCTGCCGACGCTGGCAGGCCGGGGTTTTTCGGCAGCCGACCTCAAGGGCCACGCGACCGTGGTGAACTTCTGGGCGAGCTGGTGCACGCCCTGCCTCGACGAGCACCCGGTGCTGCTCGAACTTTCGCGCAGCGGCATCGTCATCATCGGCCTGAACTACAAGGATGAGCCCGCGGCGGCGCAGGCCTGGCTCGCGCAGCACGGCAATCCGTTCCAGCTCGTCGCGCAGGATCTCGACGGCCGCGTCGCCATCGACTGGGGCGTGTACGGCGTGCCCGAAACGTTCATCGTGGATGCGCAGGGCACGATCGTGCACAAGCAGGTCGGGGCGCTCACGCGCGAGGTCTGGCAGCGCGAAATCGCGCCCCTGATGGGCGGCCCGCGGCCTGTGGCCGGTGGCCAGTGACGAAAGTCATCGCGCTGTGCCTCGTGCTGGGCTTCGCTGCGCTCAGCCCAGCCTACGCCGCCGAAGCCGGGCCCGCAGCCGAAGCCGGGCCCACCGCCAAAGCCGGGCCCGCCGACGGGCAGGGTGCTCCCGCGAGCGACACGCGCTACCGCGCGCTGATCTCCGAGCTGCGCTGCCTGGTCTGCCAGAACCAGACCATCGCAGACTCGACCGCGCCACTGGCCGCCGATTTGCGCGAACAGGTGAAGGCGCAGATCGCCGCGGGCCGCACCGACGCCGAGATCGTGGATTACCTCACCGCGCGCTACGGCGATTTCGTGCGCTATCGACCCGCGTTCAAGGCTCAGACCTGGCTGTTGTGGCTCGGGCCGTTCGCACTGCTGCTGGCCGCCATCGTCGCCGCATCACTGCTGCTGCGCCGTTCGCCCACGGGCACCGCCGCAATCACCGATGCCGCCGCCGTGCAGCGGCTGCTCGACGACATCGAAAACCGCCGATGATTTTCCTCGCCGGGGCGCTGCTGGCTGCGCTGGCCCTGCTCGGGCTCACGTTGCCGTGGTGGTCGCCGCGCTTCATGCGCCCGCGTGGCCTCGCCCGGCGCGACGCCAACGCCGCCCTTTACCGCGAGCGTCTCGCGCAACTGCCCAACGAAGTGGGCGGCGGCACGGTCAGCGCACAAGCGGCCGAAGAACTGAAAGGCGAACTGGCCGCGCGCCTGCTCGAGGATGCCGCCGAAGCCACATCGCAAGAGCCGGTGGCGCGCTCGTCGCGCTGGGTGCCCATCGCGGTCACCGCAGCGCTCGTGCTGTTCGCCGCAGGCTGGTACCTGGCCGCGGGAAGCTGGCGCACGCAGGCGCTGGTGGACCTGGCGCGCATCGATCCCGAAGCCGCGCGCGTCATCGGCGCGGACCGGATGATCGGTGAGCTCGAGGAGCACCTGAAAGCCGAGCCCGGCGATGCCGAGAGCTGGATCTGGCTCGCGCGCAGCTATCGCGGGCGCGAGCGCTACGCGCTGGCCGCCGAGGCGCTGGAAAAAGCCAGCGCGCTGAAAGCGCAGCAGGATCC
>JAYUGN010000171.1:0-5198 GCA_043767605.1 Gammaproteobacteria bacterium | reverse complement strand
CGATGTCGGGCGACTGCGGCGCAACCACGCCCCAGCCGTAGACGCCGACCGCTTTCTTCACGGCAGCAGCTCCTCGCCGCGCAGCAGGTCCTCCACGGTCTCCCGCGCGCGCACCAGGTGCACGTTGGCGCCATCCACCATCACCTCGGCGGCGCGCGGACGCGTGTTGTAGTTCGAGCTCATCGTGAAGCCGTAGGCGCCCGCGGTGCGGATCGCCAGCAGATCGCCGGCATTGAGTGACAGCGCGCGGTCGCGCCCGAGCCAGTCGCCGCTCTCGCAGACCGGCCCGACGATGTCGAACATCCGCACCGCCGCCGTGCCGCTGTGCTCCTGCACCGGCAGGATCGTGTGCCAGGCCTGATAAAGCGCGGGGCGGAGCAAGTCGTTCATCGCGGCGTCCACGATCGCGAAATTCTTCTGCTCGGCATTCTTCAGGTACTCGACGCGCGTCAGCAGCACGCCCGCATTGCCCGCGATGGCGCGGCCCGGTTCCATGAGGATGCGCAGCGGCCGGCTGCCGATGCGCTGGCGCACGGCGGCGGCGAGGTCTGCCGGCAGCGGCGGCGTCTCGTCGTGGTAGCGCACGCCCAGGCCGCCACCGACATCGAGGTGCGAAAGGCGGATGCCGCGCAGCTCGAGCCGGTCGGTCAGCGCCAGCACGCGGTCGAGCGCGTCCATGAACGGCGCGAGGTCCTGCAACTGGCTGCCGATGTGGCAGGCGATGCCGCAGAGCTGCACGCCCGGCATCTTCGCCGCGGCCTCGTAGAGCCTCTCGGCGTCGGCGATCTCCACGCCGAACTTGTTCTGCTTGAGGCCCGTCGAGATGTACGGATGCGTCTTCGGATCGACGTCGGGGTTTACACGCAAAGCTACCGATGCGCGCTTCTTCAGCGACAGCGCCAGCTCGTTGAGCCGCGCGAGCTCGGGCTGGCTCTCGACGTTGAAGCACAGGATCCCGGTGACCAGCGCCTGGCGCATTTCCGCCGAGGTCTTGCCGACGCCCGAGAACACGATCTTGCGCGGATCGCCGCCGGCCTTGAGCACGCGCACCAGTTCGCCGCCCGAGACGATGTCGAAGCCGGCGCCCAGCCTGGCCAGCACCTGCAGCACGGCGAGGTTCGAGTTCGCCTTCACCGCGTAGCAGACCAGGCGCTCCGCGTCGCCGAGCGCCTGGTCGAAGGCGTGGTAGTGGCGCGTCAGCGTGGCGCGCGAATAGACGTAGGCCGGCGTGCCAAAGCGGCGCGCGATCTCGGACAGCGGCACGTCCTCGGCGCAGAGCTCGCCGCGGCGGTATTCGAAGTGATCCACCTAGCGTGCGTCCTTTTTCTTCGGCTCGGCGTCGGCGGGCGCCTGCGCGGGCGCCAGGACCGGGGCGGGCGTCGCGGCCGGATCTGCCGGCAGGTACAAGTCGCCCGCCTGGCCGCAGGCGGACAGCAGGAACAGGGAACCGAGCAGGGCCAAGCGCATGAGAGCGTCGCGTCATTCCCGCGCAGGCGGGAATCCAGTAATTTGGGCCGCCATTCTACGGCCACTGGCCCCCGCCTTCGCGGGGGCAAATGACCGCCGCCACCGAAATGAACCTCCGCGAATCCGAAACTGAAGTCGTCCTCGAACCCGCCAGGCCCGCCGAAGCGGCCGTGATCTGGCTGCACGGCCTGGGCGCCGACGGCCACGATTTCGTGCCGATCGTGCCGGAGCTCGGGTTGCCCGACGACCTGCCGATCCGCTTCACCTTCCCGCACGCACCCGTGCGGCCGGTGGCGATCAACGGCGGCATGGAGATGCGGGCCTGGTACGACATCAGCAATGACATGCGGCGCCAGGATGCGGCGGGCATCGGCGAATCCGCCCGGGTCGTGCAGGGCTACATCGACCGCGAAGTGACGGCCGGCATCCCGGCCGACCGCATCGTGCTGGCCGGGTTTTCGCAGGGCGGCGCGATGACGCTGCATGTCGGCGTGCGGCAGCAACAGGCGCTGGCCGGCCTGCTTGCGCTCTCGACCTACTTGCCCTTGCCGGACGCCTGGGCGAAGGAAGCCGTGCCCGCGCGCAAGGACACGCCGATCCTCATGTGCCACGGCACCCAGGACAGCGTGCTGCCGCTGCAGCTCGGCACCTGGTCGCGCGACGTGCTCAAGCAGGGCCACTTCGACGTCACCTGGAAGGAATACCCGATGGCGCACCAGGTCTGCGCGGAGGAAATCATGGACATCGCCGCCTGGCTGCGCGAGCGGCTGGCGCCGAAGTCACGGCTGATCCTGCCGCCGCTTCGGTAAGCGCGGCGTGGCTGATTCACTGCTCGCCCGTCACTTCTCGATCGAATAGATCACGTCGCCGCCCTGCTGGGTGCCGGACTCGCCCTGCAGCTTGAAGTGCTTGCTGAGGTCGTACCGCATCCGGAAGTAATGCCCCGGCTGGAACAGGCCCACGCCGTAGCTCACGAACAGTTTCGGCGAGAGGTACTTGCCGACGGTGAAGCGCGCGAGGTCCGCCGTCTCGCCGGGCCTGGCGCCCAGCGAGACTTCATCAAGCCCCAGGGTCGGCGCCAACTGCTGCGCCAGGTATTCGCCACCGGTCAGGCCCAGCGACAGCGCCGCGCCCGAGAGCTGCGTGGCCTGCGCCGTGTCGAGCGTGCCGGACAGCGAGCGGCCGAGCACCAGCCAGGACAACTGCTCTTCCTGTGACATCGCCGGCTCGGAAAACAGGCTGAATTCCGGCGCCTCGAGCGTGCCGCGCGCGTGCAGGCCGACCTTGATCGTCTCGAGCGGCTTGCGATACGCGGTGAGGTCCACGGCCGGATCGGTCACCGGGCCACCGCCGAAAATCAGCCGGCCCGTCTCGATCGTGAGGTCCTGGCCATAGGCCTTGTAACGGCCGCCGTCGAGGCGCAGTTCGCCCAGCCCGCGCGTCGGCCGCTCGGGATCGTCGATCGCGGTGATCGCGCCGGTCAGCCTCGTCTTCAAGCCCAGGCCGTCAAAACGCACGTTGTCGCCGAGCACGATGCGCACCTGGGTCTCCACGCGCAGCCGGCCGGCGCGCTGCTCGCCCGCGTCCTCGACGATGACCTGGTCGCCCGAGGGCGCGACGCCGCCGCTGACCAGTTCGCGCGGCGTGATTTCCGCGCGCGGCACCACCAGCGTGCCGGTGAGCCGCGCGAGGCCCTGCTCGAGCGTGAGCTTCAGGTCGGGCGAGAGCCAGGCGCGGAACTCCGCGGTGTTGAAGCCCTGCACGTTCTCGCCCTTGATCATGATTTCGCCCAGCACGTGCGGCTGCAGTTCCTTCAGCGCCCCGTCCACCACCAGCGTGCCGCCGCCGGACCGGGCTTCGGCGTGCAGCGACAGCGGGGCCGCTTTTTTGCGCGAGAACGACGCCGTGATGTCGGTCAGCTCGATGCCCGGCGTCACCAGCTGCACCCGGCCGCCGGCCAGCTGCAGGCTGCCGTCGAGCTTCGGCGAGCGTGGCGTGCCCGACACCTGCAGCGTCGAATCGAGAGAGCCCTGCGCGCTGCCGATTTCCGGCGACAGCACCGGCAGCCACGACAGGTCCGGCAGGTGCGCGTGGAGCTCGCCCAGCATCGGCCGGTCCGGCAGCGATGCGCCCGGCGCCACCCAGACATCGCCGACGAGGTCGCCGCCGCCCGGCCGAAGGTGCACGGTGGCGTGCAAGCGCCTGTCCTCCGGCTGTATGCGCAGTTCGCCGGGGCCGTACTCGAGCTTCGAGCCGCCGGCGGCGATCAAGCCTGCGCTGCAGGTCAGGTCGGCGCTGATGTCCACGAGCTCGCCCTGCGCGAGTCCGAGCGCCGCGGTGCCGCTCAGCGTGCCGGTCAGCGCCAGCTCGCCCGGCAGCCAGGGCCGCAGGTGCGTAAGGTCGAAGTCGCGCGTACGGAAGGCGAGATCGAGCACACCCGGCGCGATCGTGACGTGCGCGCAGGCACGGCTGCTGCCGGAGTTCAGGCATACCGGCTCCACTTCGAGCCGCGAGCGCGCGTAGGTGATTTCCGAGGGGCCTTCAAGCACCCAGTCCTCGCCGCGCGCCGGCGCCACGTGCATCCGCGTCAGCTCGCCGCGCCAGGCGGCACCGGTGAGGCCGCCGGTGAAGGTGGCCTGCGCGTTGCCGTCGGCGCTGCGCGCCTCGGCCGTCGCCTCGTGTTTCGCCTGCGTGCCTTGCGCCCGCAGCTTCACTTCTTTCAGCGCGGCGCCGGCACGCACGTCGGCCAAGTCGAGCGCGGCGCGCGAAAAGCCCTGCGGCGCGAGCGACGCATCCACCCCGACATGGCCGGCGCGATAGCGCGCGTAGCTCAGGTCGTCGAGGCCCCCGTGCAGCTCAAGCTCCGGCGCCTGCGGCGTGCCGCGCAACTGCACCTGCAGCAGGCCGCTGCCGGCCAGCCCCGCCCACAGCGAGCGCAAGTCGCTGCTGCGCACCTCGCCGGTGATGCCGAACGCCGGCAGCAGCCGGCCCTGCGCAGACACCTGCGTTGCGCCGGATTGCACGCGCAGCATCTTCAGGAACACCTCGCGATCCTCGGTGCGGCCGGAAATCTGCAGCGCCAGCGGATAGCCGCGCAGCTGCGAGTCGGCCAGCGTGGCGTCGAAGTTCATGCGGGGCGTGCCGGAGGGCCACTGCGCATCGAAGCTGCCGGCGCCGCTCAGGTGGCCGTTCCAGTCCTTGTATTGGGCGCCGGGATTGAGGTTTACCCAGTGCAGCCGGAAGGCCGTCGCCAGCTGCGCGAACCATTCCACCCGGCCCTCGCCGGCGATGCTGCCCTCGAGCGTCTTCACCGCGACCTGTTCCAGCGTGATCGCGCCCAGCGAGCCGCGCCCGCGCCCCGTGACGTCGGCCGGAATGCCGCTGTACAGCGCGTTGCCCTGCGCCGTCCAGCGGTAGTCGTGCCACGGGCCCTTCAGCGTCGCGTGGCCGCGCGGCGAGGCCAGCCAGGTCAGCGCCTCGTCGTTGATCCAGCGCGCGTCGCGCCAGCTGGCGGAAAGGTCGTTGGGCACGCCGTCGTGCAGGGCGAGCGCGCCGGCGATGCGCGCCGTGCCCCGGCCCTTCACGTCCATGTCCTCGATCAGCAACTGGTCGTCCACGATCGCGATGCGGCCGCGCGTGGACACCGTGCCCGCCTCGTGCGTCTGCGCGCTGACCGCGCCGATCACGATCCAGCGGCCGCGCCACTGCGCGGCGAATTCCGCCAAGGGCAG
>JAYUGN010000170.1:0-1683 GCA_043767605.1 Gammaproteobacteria bacterium | reverse complement strand
CCGCGCGCGCATCGAAGGTGGCGCGCAGCTTCAGGCCGTTGCCCGTGGCCGCGGCCTCGTAGCCGTAGCCTTGCACGAGATCGCTTGCGCGCGGGATCAGCAACGCAGCCTCGGGCGGCAAGTTGCGTGCGCCGACCAGCCGCACCAGCACGGTCTCGAAGGCCGCCCGCAGCGCGGGCGCGCGAGAGTCCGCGCCCTGGTCGGACACCGGGACGCTGGCTTCGTAGAGGTTTCGCGTGACCGCGGCGTTCGCCGGCAGGCTGGCCAGCAGCAGGATCGCGGTCAGGAATTGGCGGATGCGCATGAACGTAAAAAGATACCATAGCGCTCCCGTCGAGCCTTCCCCATATGCCCGCGAAAAAAGTCCCCGCCGCCGCCCAAAAAAAGCCCCTGACCTATCGCGACGCTGGCGTGGACATCGATGCCGGCGATGCGCTGGTCGAGGACATCAAGGCGCTGGTGAAGCCGACGCACCGGCCCGAGGTCATGGGTGGCATCGGCGGCTTTGGCGCGCTGATGCGCATCCCGGCCAAGTACAAGAAGCCGATCCTGGTGTCCGGCACCGATGGCGTCGGCACCAAGCTCAAGCTCGCCATCGAGGCCCAGCGCTACGAAGGCCTGGGCATCGACCTGGTCGCCATGTGCGTCAACGACATCCTGGTGTCGGGCGCCGAATCGCTGTTCTTCCTGGATTACTACGCCACCGGCAAGCTCGAGCGCAAAGTCGCCGCGACCGTGATCGGCGGCATCGCCGAAGGCTGCCGCCAGGCGGGCTGCGCCCTGGTCGGCGGCGAGACCGCCGAGATGCCCGGCCTCTACAACAAGGGCGACTTCGACCTGGCCGGCTTCGCCGTCGGCGTGGTCGAGGAGGACGCGATCATCGACGGCAGCAAGATCGCGCCGGGCGACGTGCTGATCGGCCTGCCGTCGTCGGGCCCGCATTCCAACGGCTACTCGCTGATCCGCAAGATCCTCGAGCGCGGCGATGCGCGCCTGGGCAACCGCATCGGCGGCCGCACGCTCGGCGACGTGCTGCTCGCGCCAACCCGGATCTACGTGAAGCCCGTGCTCGAGCTGGTGAGCAAGGTTGCGGTGAAGGGCATGGCCCATATCACCGGCGGCGGCGTCACTGAAAACCTGCCGCGGGTGCTGCCGAAGGGCTGCGCGGCGGTGGTGCACACGGACAGCTGGGAGTGGCCGGCCGTGTTCGACTGGCTGCAGGAGCAAGGCGCGGTGGCGCAGGACGAGATGCGCCGCACCTTCAACTGCGGCGTCGGCTTCGTCGTCGTGGTCGCGCCGGCCGATGCGGAGGCCGCACTGCGCATCCTGCGCACGGCGGGCCTCGCGGCCTGGCGGCTTGGCGAAATCGTCCCGGGCACGCGCGAGGTCCGCTACGTTTGAAGCGCCTCGCTTGAAACGCCTGGCGGTCCTGATCTCCGGCCAGGGCCGTAACCTGCAGGCGATCCTCGACGCCTCGACCGCCGGGAAGCTGCCAGCCCGGATCGTCTGCGTGCTCAGCAACCGCGACGAAGTCGGCGGCCTGGAACGCGCCCGCGAGGCCGGTGTCGCCACCGAGGTTGTCTCGCACAAGGAATATCTCGACCGCGAGCGCTTCGACCGCGCGCTGGCCGTGGCGCTCGAGCGCCACCAGCCCGACATCGTCGCGCTGGCCGGCTTCATGCG
>JAYUGN010000169.1:0-5204 GCA_043767605.1 Gammaproteobacteria bacterium | reverse complement strand
TGCAGAGCGGCGCGGTGTGGTGGGCCGCCAAGCACCGCGACCACCACCGCTACTCCGATACGCCGCGCGACGTGCACTCGCCGCGCCGGTACGGTTTCTGGTTTGCGCACATGGGCTGGATCTTCCACGCGCAGGGCGGCAAGGCGGACTACAGCCGCGTGCCCGACCTGACGCAGCATCCCGAGCTGATGTGGCTCGACCGCAACCGCTTCGGGCCCGGCATCCTGCTCGGCTTCGTCGTGTGGATGCTGGACGGCTGGCCCGGCGTATTCGGCGGCTTCCTGCTCTCGACCGTCGTGCTGTACCACTGCACGTTCATGATCAATTCGGTCGCGCACGTCAGCGGAACGCAGCGCTACCTGACCGGCGATGACGCCCGCAACAACTGGTGGCTGGCGATCCTCACGCTCGGCGAGGGCTGGCACAACAACCATCACTACTTCATGGCCTCGAGTCGCCAGGGCTTCTACTGGTGGGAAGTGGACGTTACGTACTACCTGCTGCGCGGCCTTGCGACCGTGGGCCTGGTCTGGGATCTGAAGGAGCCGCCGGCGCACGTGCTGGCCGGGCAGCGCTCGCTGTCCGACGAGCTGAAGGAGCGCGTCGCGGAGCACCTTGCCGGCAGCTTCGTGCGCAACCTGCCGCAGCTGCCAACGATCGAGGAAATGCGCCGCCGCGCGCAGAAGATGTTTGCGCGCTCGCCGGCGATGGACGAGATCATCGCGCGCGCCCGGGAAATGCTGGAGCTGTACCTGTCCGGGCAACTGGCGCTGCAGCCGGTACGCATCCGCGCCTAGTTCCGGCGCTTGAGGGTGCGGGCGAGAACCGGGTCCTTTCGGCGTCATCGCGGCCACTCCCATAGGCATGTACCAAGAGCAGTTTTCGTGCCAACGGTTCGTGTAAGGTTCGCCCGATGAACGATCCCTATGCCGCACTCCGCTATCCGGAGTTCCGGCGACTCGTGACGGCGACGTTCCTGCTGACCGCCGCGATCCTGGTCCAGGAAGTCGTGCTGGGCTACGAGGTCTACCTGCTCACGGGCGACCCGCTGGCCCTCGGCATGGTGGGCCTCGCGGAAGCCGTGCCCTTCATCGCGCTGGCCTTGTTCGGCGGCCATCTCGCGGACCGGCGCGAGCGCCTGGGCCTGATGCGCTGGAGCCTGTTCGTGATCCTGCTCGGCTCCGCGCTGCTGGCGGGCCTGATGTACCCGCCGGTGCGCGTGCAGTTGTCCAAGGCGGTCCAACTCGCCGCGATCTACGGCACGGTGTTCCTGCTGGGGCTGGCGCGCGGCATCTATTCTCCGGCGGCGTCCTCGCTGAAGCCCTTCCTGGTGCCGCGCGAGCACTACCCGAATTCCTCGGCCTGGATCAGCTCGTTCTGGCAGGCCGGCGCGGTGATCGGCCCGGCCGCGGCGGGTTTTTCCTACGCGGCCTTTGGCATGAGCAGCACGCTGGTGCTGGTCGTGGCCGTGCTGGGGTTCACGCTCTGGATGATCTTCGGCATCGACAAGCGCCCGCCGGCGCCGCCCGAGAAACCGCACGACGACCTGTGGACCAGCCTGCGCGAAGGGCTCGACTACGTGTGGAAGACCAAGGCGATCCTGTATTCGATCAGCCTCGACATGGTCTCGGTGTTCTTCGGCGGCGTGGTCGCGATCCTGCCGATCTACGCCGAGGACATCCTGCGCGTCGGCCCGCAGGGCCTGGGCCTGCTGCGTTCCAGCCCGTCCGTGGGCGCGATGCTGGTGATGCTCGTCTGCGCCTACTACCCGCCGACCGAGCGCGCCTGGCGCAACCTGCTGTGGGCCGTCACCGGCTTCGGCGTGGCGACGCTGGTGTTCGCGGTGTCGAAGATCTTCCTGCTGTCGGTGGTCATGCTGTTCTTCACGGGCGCCTTCGACAGCATCAGCGTGATCATCCGCCAGACCCTCTTGCAGGCGCTGCCGCCCGACCACCTGCGCGGGCGCGTAGTGGCCGTGAACAGCATCTTCGTCACGACTTCGAACGAGCTCGGCGCTTTCGAGTCGGGCCTGGCGGCGAAGCTTTTGGGCGTGGTGCCTTCAGTGCTGTTCGGCGGCGCGATGACCTTGCTGACGGTCGGGACGATCTGGCGCCGCTCGCGCGAGCTCTTGGCGGCGAAGCTGCTCTAGAGGCGGAAGCCTTGCGCGCGGTGGCCGGCAGGCGGCGGGCGGCGGGCCGCAGGCAGCGCTCAGATCCTGATGTGGACCCAGTCGCGTTTTTCCCAGGCCATGGTGAACAGCACGGCTTGCAGCCCGCGGTACAGCGTCATGCCGAGCCAGATCGCGGTGAGGCCCAGCCCGAGCACTGGGCCGAGTACATAGGCCAGCGGCAGGAACAGCAGCCACTGGAAGCCGACCGAGACTTTCATGACGAGGCCGGTAGCGCCCGCGCCGAGCAGCGCGTGCATCATCACCAAGCCCAGGCCGTCCACCAGGATGCCGACGCCGATCAGCTGCAGCGGGTGGATGCCGATCTCGACCAGCGCCGGATCGCGCAGGAACACGGTGAGCACCGGGCCGGCAAGCAGCAGCATCGGCACCGCCAGCACGGCGAACAGCACCGAGCTGACCTTGAACACGTCCCAGGGCCAGCGGTGCGCATCTTCCGCATCCTTGCGGCCCAGCGCCTGGCCCACGAGCGTGGTGGCGGCCAGCCCGAAGCCGATGCCCGGCAGCACCGCGAGCAGCGTGATGTTGACCAGCACGTTGGCCACCGCGAGCTGCTCGGTGCCGACCTGGCCGACGATCCAGAACAGCGCGGTGAAGCCGCCGCTGAACAGCAGTTGCTGGATGCAGGTCGGCATGCCGAGCTTGAGCAGCGCGCGGATCTGGTCGCCGCTGGGCAGGCCGTGCAGGAAGCCGTGACCCCTGGCGTGGCGGCTGGCGTGCCAGAAATACGTGGCGGTGCCGACCGCGATCGCCATCGAGGTGCCGATGCCGGCGCCGGCGGTGCCGAGGGCGGGAAAACCGAAGTGGCCGTAGATCAGCGTCCAGCTGAACACGATGTTCAGCGCGTGCATCCACACCAGCGTGTAGAGGTACAGGCGCGTGAGCTTCACCGCGCTCCAGTAGCCGCGGAACGAGAAGTTCATCCCGACGAGCGCGACCGCCACCAGCCGCCACTGCAGGTAGGGCACGCCCTGCTCGACGGCGGCCGGGTCGTTGAGCAGGTGCGGGAAGAAGTGCGGCGTGGCCAGGATCATCAGCGCCGACAGCGGCACCCCGACGATGAGCGACAGCAGCAGGCCGCCGTTCAGCGGGATCGCGCTCTCGTTGACGCGGCCCTCGCCGACGCGCCGTGCGGACATCGCCTGCACTGCAGTCGAAAGTCCGGTGATGCCGGCCACCGCGAGGAAATTCACGAAGTTGGCGAGGCCGCAGGCCGCGAGGGCCGGCGCGCCGAGGCCGCCGACCAGCCAGGTGTCGACGAGATTCAGCACGTTCTGCGACATCATCCCGCCGATGATGGGCAGGGACAGGTGCAGAATTTCCCGGCTGCGACTCGCGCTGTTCAAATGTCTTCGATCACGTTGGCGACGGTCGCCGACATCTGGAACGGCCGCGCGCCAAGCAGGCGTCGCAGCATGGCGGGCAGGTGCGCCTTGTCGAAGCGCAGCAACGTGAGCATGGCGACGCCGGGCCGGCCGTTGCGCAGCGCACCGGCCCAGGTCTGTACCGCCTTGTCCTGCTGGGGCTCGATGCCGAGCGCCTCGAGCCGTTCCGGCAGCAGCGCTCGGCTGCCGTCGTCGAGCGAGGCATTGCTGGCGCGCAGCTCGACCCAGCTGTTGAAGTTGCGCCGCTCGGGCAGCTTCAGGCGCAGGTGCGCCCGCAGGCGCACGCGCTCGCCGTCGGCCTGCGGTTCGGAGGCCGCTTCGATCCCGATTTCACACCAGGGGCCGCGGCTGCCGGGGATTGCGGCGCGCAAGGCGATGGCCTTGCCCTGCAGGCGGCGGGCGACAAAAGCTTCGCCGCGTTCGCGCACCCACCGTAAGATCCCCATATGGCCGCATCTTACCGCTTCGTTGTCACCGGGCAGGTGCAAGGCGTGTTCTTCCGCCAGTCCACCGTGGATCAGGCGCGGCGCCTGGGGATCAAAGGCTGGGTACGCAATCGCGAGGACGGCGCGGTGGTGGGCATCGTGAGCGGCGAGCCCGCGGCGGTGGCCCAGTTGCGCACGTGGCTGGCCCGCGGTCCCGCAACGGCACGCGTGGAAAACCTGGAGTGGAGCGAGGGCGCCGACGAGCCGGCCGGCGGCGGGTTCATCATCCAGCAGTAGATAAAGGGGACGCACACCTTTATCGCCGGATTGACTTGGATCTCGACACCTTCGGATAAAGGTGTGCGTCCCCTTTATCTACATCTCCAGCGTCTGGCGCTCCGCCGGCAGGAAGTCGAACTTGAACGTCTTCCGGCTCGCCTTCGCATCGGCGTAGTCCGCAATGCGGGACAGGCGCTTGGGTACCTTCATCAGCTTGTCGCGTGCCTCTTCGCCGGTGGCGTTGAGGCCGGTGAGCTCGCCGATCTTCCAGAACTCGAGCAGCTCCTCGACGATCTTCTGGTACTGGCGCGGGCCGAAGATGTCGGCGCGGCGGATCACTTCGCTCATGTCGCCGTAGCTCGGCACGTTGTGGCCGGGCATCTCGAAGCCGAGCGTGACTTTCTGCAGCGAGACCAGCGCCTGGTTCGGGTCGCGCGCCAGGATTTCGCCAAAGGACGCGCGGTAGAACTGGTAATGGCGGGACTCATCGCCGGAGATGTGTGCGAGCACGCGCTGCAGGCGCGGTTCGTAGTTGCCGGCCTGGCGGCCGGTGTTCGAGTGCGCGATCTGCGTCGCCTTTTCCTGCAGGCTGGTGTAGGCCAGCAGGCGGTACGGATCGCGCTCCCAGTCCGGCTCGAAGCCGGCCTCGAGGTAGCTGTACTGCAGTTTTTCCAGCTGCGTCATGCTGTAGAGGCGGGCGTCGCGCACGTAGTCGCGGATCGCGCAGCCGTGGCGGTCTTCTTCGGCCGTCCACAGGTTGTTCCACTCCACCCACGGGCTTTCGTTGCCCAGGTGGACCGCGATCAGGCGATGGAAATGCGGCAGGCCTTCTTCGGTAAGCAGGTTCAGCGCCAGCGCCACCAGCACCGCGGCCGGGATGCCGCGCGCGGCCTCGCGCATGCGGACGATCAAGGCATCGTCTTCCGG
>JAYUGN010000168.1:0-14005 GCA_043767605.1 Gammaproteobacteria bacterium | reverse complement strand
TGGCCGCGAGGATCTCGCCGACACGCTTGCCTTCCGCCACCGTGCGCACGAACGGCACCATGACCTGCACGTTGGTCAGCCCCATGTCGTCGCGCACGAACTTCAGCGCCTTGCACTCGAGGTCGAAGCAGGGCCGGAACGATTCGCTGATGTAACGCGAGGCGCCGCGAAAGCCCAGCATCGGGTTTTCCTCGTGCGGCTCGTACTTGCGGCCGCCGACGAGGTTGGCGTACTCGTTGGACTTGAAGTCGGACAGCCGCACGATCACCGGCTCGGGCGCGAAGGCCGCGGCGATGGTGGCGATGCCCTCGGCCAGGCGCTTGACGAAGTAATCCGTCGCGCTGCCGTAGGCCGCGATGCGCGGCTCGATCTGCTTGCGCACGTCGGCCGGCTGCTGGTCGAGCTCGATCAGCGCCTGCGGGTGGATGCCGATCTGCTTGTTGACGATGAACTCGAGGCGGGCGAGGCCGACGCCGCGGTGCGGCAGCGCCGCGAAGTCGAAGGCCTGCTCCGGGTTGCCGACGTTCATCATGATCCTGACCGGCACCGGCGGCATCTTGTCGAGGGAAACCTCGTCCACGCCGTAGTCGATGTGGCCCTGGTAGACGTAGCCGGTGTCGCCCTCGGCGCAGCTCACCGTCACTTCCGCGCCTTCGGCGATCTTGCGCGTGGCGTCGCCGCACCCGACCACGGCCGGGATGCCGAGCTCGCGCGCAATGATTGCGGCGTGACAGTTGTTCACCAGCACCGGCGTGTACCGGTCGGTAAAGACAATGTAGTTGTGGTGGTCGGCGACGGTGAGGGTGTAGACCTCGTCTTCCGGCAGCGTTTCCTCCAGGACGACCCGGGCTTGCCGGAGGTCGGATGCCAGCAGCATTTCGAGCCGGCCCTTCAGCGCGGGGTCGGCGATCGCGGGCAGGTGTTCCCGCAAGCCTTGCTCGTCGATCAAGAGGTTCTTGCGTACCCGGTTGTTGACGTCGGAGTTGATCGTGTCCGGCAGCAACTGGCGCGCGTTGAAAAACCGGCTGCCGACACCGCGTCGATCTTCGCAGGCGACCCTGCGTGTGTACCGGCCCAGCCGCTCGAGTTGTTCCACGATTTGCACGTTGTAGATGGATCGGTTGACCGTGACCTGGGGCAGGGTGCCGATGCGCAGGCAGGCAACGATTACGGCTTCCAGCAGGTCCTTGTCTCCGACATAGACGTTGACCCGGCCTTCGGCATCGCTGCCGTCGCCGTCAATGACGCCCGCCAGGAAGTGGCATGCCACTTCCACGTCGCTCTTCAGGAGCGTCGTGACGATGCTGTCCTGTTCCTGCCGCACCGCCGTCGCGATCGGCTTGGAATAGCAGCGGTAGGCGTTGGCCTGGCCCACGACCTGCTGCCCGCGGATGAAGCCGCTCGAGACCGCCTTGGCGGAAACCTTGAATGACTTGCCGTAGTTTTCTTCCAGCGCCCGGTTCATCGTCGCGATGAAGTTCAGCTTCATCAGGTCCGGCTTCTGGATGAACGTGACCTCGCCGTGGGTGCGCCTCAGGTAGACGTGCCCGTCGGTCATCAGGCCGCCCAGCAGGTAGGCGAGCGAGCGCTCTTTCTGCGTCGAATCCGACAGTTGCGGCAGGGCCTCGGCGAGCAATACGCAGTCCTCGTTCGCGAGCATCGCCTGCATCTCGCTGTCGACGAGTTCGCCGGCGGCCAGGTTCAGCATCTTGTGGTCCGGTGTCACCTTCAGGGTGTTGCCCTGCATGCGCCCCGTTTGCGAGACCGCGACCTTGAGCAGCGGCGCGCGCTTGCGCATCACCGCCTCCACGGCTTTCCACTCGATCTTCAGCGTCGTGCGGTTCAGGGAAGGTACGCTGAGGCCCTCAAAGCCGCGTTCGTCCAGTTCCTTGAAGGTCATGAAGCCGGCGTTGGTCAGCAGCCGCGTGTCGCCGGAGAAGCACGTGCGTCCCCCGCGATTCGTCACGATCGCGCTCGCGCGCTTCATCACCGGCTCCCAGTCGGGATCGGTCATGTCGGTGACCAGCACGTCGCCCGCGCGCACGCGGTGCATCTCTTCGATGTTCTTCAGCAGTCGCGCCTTGCCGGCGCCGATTTTCTGGCCGATGGCGCGGCCCTCGACGATGCGCTCGCCGGAACCCTTGAGCTTGTAGCGGCGCAGCGTATTGGCCGAGGCGCGCGACTGCACGGTCTCCGGGCGCGCCTGCAGGATGTAGAGTTTGCCGTCGCCGCCGTCCTTGCCCCATTCGATGTCCATCGGCCGGCCGTAGTGCTGCTCGATGATCAAGGCCTGGCGGGCGAGGGCTTCGATGTCGCCGTCGCTCAGGCAGAACCGCTGGCGCTGCGCATCGGCCACCGGCGCCCAGTCGACGGCCTTGCCCACGCCGCCCGCACGTGCGCCTGGCGCGGCGTAAATCATCTTCTTGGCCTTTTCGCCGAGCGAGCGGCGCAGGATCGCGGGACGGTTTGCCCGCAGCGCCGGCTTGTAGACGTAGAACTCGTCCGGGTTCACCGCGCCTTGCACCACGGCCTCGCCGAGGCCGTAGCTGGCGGTGATCAGCACCGCCTCGCGGAAGCCCGACTCGGTGTCCATCGTGAACATGACGCCGGAGGTGCCGATATCGCTGCGCACCATGCGCTGGATGCCGGCCGAGAGCGCGACCTGCGCGTGGGCAAAGCCCTGGTGCACGCGGTAGGCGATGGCGCGGTCGTTGAACAGCGAGGCGAACACCTCTTTGACGCGCACCAGCACGTCCTCGATGCCGCGCACGTTCAGGAAGGTTTCCTGCTGGCCCGCGAAGGAGGCGTCCGGCAGGTCTTCGGCCGTGGCGGAGGAGCGCACGGCGACCGCGAGGTCCGCGCCGGCCTCGCGCTCCAGCGTTTCATAGGCGGCGCGCAGGTCTTTCTCCAGCGCGGCGGGGAAGGGATGCGCGGCGACCGCTTCGCGGATCTGCTTGCCGGTGGCGGCCAGCGCGCGGGTGTCGTCCACGTTGAGCGCGTCGAGCAGCGCGCCGATCCTGCGGTCAAGGCCGTCATGCGCGAGGAATTGGCGGTAGGCATCCGCGGTGGTCGCGAAACCACCCGGCACCGACACGCCGGCCTTGTGCAGGTGCCGGATCATCTCGCCCAGCGATGCGTTCTTGCCGCCGACGCGCTCGACGTCGTGCATGCCAAGGTCCTGCAGCCACAGCACGTTGGGGTGTGACACGGCGCTCCTGAGGTTCAGTGCTTGCCGCCCGGGGTTCTGATGTGTTGTGCTGGCGGTCACCTGCATTGTGGCGCAGCCGCCGATGACGAGACAACGACTGGTTTTTTTTGTCTCAGACCGGACGGGCATCACGGCCGAGTCCCTCGGCAACACGCTGCTGACCCAGTTTGATGGCATCCAGTTCCTCAAGGCCACCCTGCCATTCATCAATACGCGCGAGCGTGCGCTGGAGGCCGTGGCGCGGATCGACGATGCCGGCAAGCTCGCCGGCGGCCGGCCGCTGGTGTTCAGCACCACGGTGGACGACGAGATCCGCAAGGTCCTGCGTACCTGCCAGGCCTTCTTCCTGGACCTGTTTGACAGCTACATCCCGGCCATCGAGAAGGAGCTGGACGAGCACTCCACCCACACCGTGGGCCGGGTGCACGGCATGACCGACACGGCGGGGTATACCTCGCGCATCGACGCCATCAATTTTTCGATGGCGCATGACGACGGCCTTACGCAGAAAGACTACGATCGCGCGGATCTCGTCCTGATCGCCCCTTCGCGCTGTGGCAAGACGCCGACCTGCCTGTACATGGCCCTGCAGCACGGCCTGTTCGCCGCCAACTACCCGCTGACCGACGAGGACCTGGAGAAGGCGACGCTGCCGGAACTGCTGCTGCGCTACCGCGACAAGCTCTATGGCCTGACCAGCTCGCCCGAGCGCCTGATGCGCGTGCGGGGCGAGCGCCGGCCCGGCAGCAAGTACGCCTCGCTGGAGCAGTGCGCCTGGGAGCTGTCGCAGGCCGAGGCGCTGTTCGCGCGCCACCGGATTCCCTGCGTCAATTCCGCCGACAAATCGGTGGAGGAGATTGCGGTGACCGTGATGCAGGACAAGAACCTGCGGCGCCAGAGCTTCTGATCTGGGTTAGAGTCTGCGCTCCCCAAACACGCGGATTCACCATGTCGGTGCAGACGGATTGCGTCATCGTCGGCGCAGGTCCTTGTGGCCTGTTCCAGGTCTTCGAGCTGGGCCTGCTGGCGTTGAAGGCCCATGTCATCGACAACCTGCCCAAGGCGGGCGGGCAGTGCACGGAGCTGTACCCGGACAAGCCGATCTACGACATTCCGGCGTACCCGATCATCGGCGCGCAGGAACTGGTGGACAAGCTGATGGCGCAGATCAAGCCCTTCGGCCCGACGTTCCATCTCAACCAGCAGGTCACGGAAGTGACGCCCTCGGGCCAGAACTTCATCGTCAAGACCAGCGCCGGCACGGCGATCGAGGCCAGGAGCGTGGTGATCGCCGGCGGCGTGGGCGCCTTCCAGCCGGTGCTGCTGAGGCTCGACGGCCTGGACAAGCACGACGACCGGCAGGTCTTCTACAAGGTGCGCGAGCCTGCGCAGCACCATGGCAAGCACATCGTGGTGCTCGGGGGGGGCGATTCGGCGCTGGACTGGACGCTGGCGCTGCAGCCGCAGGCGGCGTCCATGACGCTGATCCATCGCTCGGACAAGTTCCGTGCGGCCACCGCCTCGGTGGACAAGGTCCGCGCGCTCGAGGCCTCAGGCAAGGCGAAGCTGATGGCCGGCCATGTGCACGCCTACACCGAGGAGAACGGCCGGCTCACCGGCGTGAAGCTGAAGACGGTCGCGGGCGAGGAATTGCACGTCCCGGTCGACCACCTGCTGGTGTTCTACGGCCTGTCACCCAAGCTCGGGCCGATCGCGGAGTGGGGCCTGTCGCTCAACAAGCACCAGCTCAACGTGGACACCGAGAAGTTCGAGACCTCGACGCCGGGCATCTACGCCGTTGGCGACATCAACCATTACCCCGGCAAGAAGAAGCTGATCCTGTCCGGCTTCCACGAGGCGGCGCTGGCCGCGTTCGCGATCAAGGCACGGCTGTTCCCGGGCGAGAAGGTCAACCTGCAGTACACGACCACCAGCCCGCTGATGCACCAGCGTCTGGGCGTGGAGACGCCGAAGGACTAGCGGAACTTCTTTTCCGCTTCTTCTTCTCTTATAGTCTGTGCATGTCCGTCACCCTGCGCGGCTGGACTCCTCGGGCAAGGCCCGTGCGGATTTCCGCGCTCCACGAACTCTACGAGCGCAACTACCGCCTCGTGGAATGCCTGGTCCCCGAGCTGGAACTCCCGTTCGAAGAGGCGACGTCCTACAGTGCCACCGACCTGCCGCTGCGCCTGTTCGCCCTCGAGAGGGGCCCGTACACCTCGGCCTTCCGCCTGACCTATGAATTCGCCGAGCCCGATGGCACGCGACTCGAGCCCAACCTCGCCGTGCGCGTGTACCGCGATGCCCGGCTCGCCGAGGCGCTGACCTGTCCGTTGCGGCCGGCCTGGCTGGCGCAGGAAGACGGCGATCCGCAGGCGCTCGAGTACCTGGATGAGCAGTGGAGCCGCAACCTGCTGCTGCACAAGTGGCTGCATTACCTGCTGGAACACGGCCACGGCTTCGGCTTGGCGGCGCGGCCGCGGAGCACGCGCACCCAGAAATAAAGGGGACGCACACCTTTGAATAAAGAAAAGGGGTCGCAGTCCTTTTACTTTCCCTGCACATCAATCTAAAAGGACTGCGACCCCTTTTCTTTTCTTTAGCTGTCGATCAGCGCGAGCAATTCGTCGGTCTTCTTCCGCATCAGCGCGGCGTCGCCGCGCGATTCCACGTTGAGGCGCAGGATCGGCTCGGTGTTGCTGCCGCGCAGGTTGAAGCGCCACTGGTCGTATTCGAGCGAAATGCCGTCGGTGCGGTCGATCGTGGCGCCCTTGGCGTAGGCCGCCTCGATGCGCTTGAGCACGCTCGGGATGTCCTTGACCTTGCGGTTGATCTCGCCGGAGGCCGGGAATTTCTTCATGCGCGCCTCGACCAACGTGGACAGCGGCTTGCCGGTCTCGCTGACCAGCGCCGCCACCAGCAGCCACGGGATGTTGCCGTTGTCGCAGTAGGCGAAGTCGCGGAAATAATGGTGCGCGCTCATCTCGCCGCCGTAGACCGCGTTCTCGGCGCGCATGCGCTCCTTCATGAAGGCATGGCCGGTCTTGCTGAGGATCGGGATGCCGCCCGCGCTCTTCACCTGGTCGATCGTGTTCCAGGTCAGGCGCGGGTCGTGAATGATTTTCGCGCCGGGGTTTTTCTTCAGCAACGCCTCGGCCAGCAGGCCCACGATGTAATAGCCCTCGATGAAGCCGCCGTGCTCGTCGAACAGGAAGCAGCGGTCGAAGTCGCCGTCCCAGGCCACGCCGAAGTCGGCGCCATGTTTCTTGACGGCCTCAACCGTCGGCGGCCGGTTCTCGGTCAGCAGCGGGTTGGGGATGCCGTTGGGGAAATTGCCGTCCGGGGTGTGGTGCACCTTCACGAACGTGAAGGGCAGATGCTTTTCCAGCGCATCGATCACGACGCCCGCGCCGCCGTTGCCGGCGTTGACGACGATCTTGAGCGGCTTGAGTTTCTTTACGTCTACGTACGAGAGCAGGTGCTTCACGTAGTCCAGCATGAAGCTGGCCTTGGTGAGCTTCGGCTTGTGTTTCGGCGGCGTGGCGCTGGACGCGGCGGTGGCGGCCTCGAGTTCCTTGAGGCCGGTGTCGCCCGAGATCGGCAGGGCGCCGGCGCGGACCAGCTTCATGCCGTTGTAGTCGATCGGGTTATGGCTGGCCGTGATGGCGATGCCGCCGTCGAGCTTGCCGTGGAAGGTGGCGAAATAGACTTCCTCGGTGCCGGCCAGGCCGATGTCGATGACCTCCACGCCTTTCTCATTCAGGGCCAGCGCGATCGCCTCGAGCAGTTCGCGGCTGGTCTTGCGCACGTCGTGGCCCAGGACGACCTTTTTGGGCTTGAAGCGCTCGGCGTAGGCCAGGCCCAGCCGGTAGGCGATATCCGCGTTGAGCTCGTCGGGAACGCGGCCGCGGATGTCATAGGCCTTGAAGCAGGGCAGGCGAGGCGCGCTCATTAATGGGGTCAGACTGGATTTTCGGAGGACCTAGGCTACCTGATCCCCTGTTCTGGAAAAATCCAGTCTGACCCCTATTGTCGGCAACGGGTAAAATGGCCGGCGTTCAATGGTGGCCCGCGCCGGCCCTTCGCGACGCGCAGCCGCAAATCCCGCCAGGTCCGGAAGGAAGCAACGGTAGCGGTCAGCGTGTGCGCCGGAGCAAGCGGGTGCGGGCCGCCGCCCATCACAGTCGTCGGGACAGGACTTCAGTCCTGTCCCCGGTTGGCACGAATCGGAGTCTGTCTTCCCAGTGAGCTATCTGGCCCTCGCCCGCAAATGGCGTCCCCGCCGCTTCGAGGACGTCGTCGGCCAGCCCCATGTGGTCAAGGCGCTGAGCCACGCGCTTGATGGTGACAAGCTGCATCCCGCGATCCTGCTCACCGGCACGCGCGGCGTCGGCAAGACCACGCTGGCGCGAATCATCGCCAAGGGCCTCAACTGCGAGACCGGCGTCACTGCTTCGCCTTGCGGCAAGTGCTCGTCCTGCCTGCAGGTCGACGAAGGCCGCTACACCGACTTGCTGGAGATTGACGCGGCCTCGCACACCGGCGTGGACAACGTCCGCGAGCTGATCGACAACGCGCAGTACACGCCCAGCCGCGGCCGCTACAAGGTCTACCTGATCGACGAAGTCCACATGCTCAGCAAGCAGGCGTTCAACGCACTGCTCAAGACGCTCGAAGAGCCGCCGCCGCACGTGAAGTTCATCCTGGCCACCACCGATCCGCAGCGCCTGCCGATCACGGTGCTGAGCCGCTGCCTGCAGTTCAACTTGCGCCGCCTGCCGGCAGCGCTGATCCGCGAGCTGCTGAGCTCGGTGCTGGCGTCCGAGGGACTCAAGGCCGAACCCGCCGCCATGGCCGAGCTCGCGCGCGCCGCCGATGGCTCGATGCGCGACGGCCTGTCGCTGACGGACCAGGCGATCGCGTTCGCCGGTGGCAAGGAGCTCAAGCGCGAGCAGGTCGAGGACATGCTCGGCACGCAGGGCCGCCACATTCTCTTTGAGGTGCTGCGTGCCATCGCCGGCGGGCAGGGCGATGCGCTGCTGGGCTGCGTGGACAAGCTTGACGCGCAGGCGCCGGACTACGCCGCGCTGCTGAACGACCTCGCGACGATCCTGCAGCGCGCGGCCGTGCTGCAGATCCTGCCGCAGGCAGCGGACGAGGACGACGATCCCGCCTGCGCGGAGCTGGCGCGCGTGATCGCTGCCGAGGACCTGCAGGTGTACTACCAGATCGCGGTGAACGGCCGGCGTGACTTGCCGTACGTGCCGGATCCGCGGCTGGGTTTCGAGATGTCGCTGCTGCGCATGCTGGCGTTCCGCCCTGGCGATCCGGGCGGCGCGCGGATGGCGTCGCCGGTGCCGGCGGCCGCGCGCGCAACCTCGGCGCCGGGCGCGAAGACTTCGGCAGCACCGGCAACTGCGGCCGCAAGCGTGAGCGCGGCCGCGGCTGCACTTCCGGTCCCGGTGCCGGCCGATGCCCCCTGGGCGCAGCGCATCGAAAGTCTCGGCATCGAGGGCTTCGCCAAGCAGCTCGCGCGGCATTGCGAGTGGCGCACGCAGGACGGCGAAGCCGTGACGCTCGCGCTCGATCCGCGCATGAAGCATCTGTTGCAGGACGATCGCCGCGCTGCGCTCGAGCAGGCGCTCGCCAAGGCGGCCGGCAAGCCCCTGAAGCTGAAGATCGAGATCGCCGGCGCAGCGGGTGCAACCCCGGCACAGCAGGATGAAGTGCAAGCGAGCGATCGCCAGCGCGCGGCGCTGGCGGCCATAGACGAGGACCCGACCGTGCGCGCGCTGAAGGAAAAATTTGGCGCCACCGTCCGCTCGGGATCGGTGCAACCGGCGGGAACCAACGGAGCGCGCAAGTGAACAGGGGCGGCATGGGCAACCTGATGCGTCAGGCGCAGCAGATGCAGGAAAACATGAAGAAGCTGCAGGATGAGATCTCGCAGATGCAGGTCACCGGCGAGTCCGGTGCCGGCATGGTCAAGGTCACGCTGACCGGCCGCCATCAGGCGGTGCGCGTCGAGATCGACCCGGCCGCGCTGAAGGAAGACAAGGAATTCCTCGAGGACCTCGTTGCCGCCGCGATCAACGACGCCTCGCAGAAGCTCGAGGCCGTGAGCCAGGAAAGAATGGCCAAGGTGACGGGCGGCTTGCAGCTGCCGCCGGGCCTGAACCTCGGCTTCTAGCCGGATGACGTCTGCTTACTCCCCGAAACTCACCCAGCTGATCGAGGCGCTGCGGCGCCTGCCCGGCGTCGGCCCGAAGTCGGCGCAGCGCATGGCTTTCCACCTGCTCGAGCGCGACCGCCCTGGCGCCGATTACCTGCGCACCGCGGTGGGCGAGGCCTTGTCTTCGGTCGGCCGCTGCCCGGCTTGCCGCATGTTTTGCGAGGACAACCACTGCCGCTATTGCTCGGATGCGCGCGGCGCGGCCGGGGCGCTCTGCGTGGTCGAGAGCCCCGCCGATCTCGTGGCGATCGAGTCCGGCACCCCGTATCGTGGCCGTTATTTCGTGCTGATGGGGCGGCTGTCGCCCATCGACGGCATCGGTCCGGGCGAGCTCGGGCTGGATCTGTTGGCCAGGCAACTCGACAGCGGCTCGGTGAAGGAACTGATCGTCGCCACCAACCCGACGGTCGAGGGCGAGGCCACCGCGTACTACCTTGCCGAGATGGCGCGTGCGCGGCAGGTGAAAGTCACCCGAATCGCCCATGGTGTGCCGATGGGTGGCGAACTCGAGTACGTGGACGGCGGGACGCTGTCGCACGCCTTCAGCGGCAGGACAACCCTCTGATTGCCTCTCCCGCTTGCGGGAGAGGCCGGCGCGCAGCGCCGGGTGAGGGGGCCGGTTAGCCCTGCTTCAGCAGGTTGTCGACTTTCGCCGCGCAGATGAAATCGTTCTCGGACAAGCCGCCGATGGCGTGCGTCCAGAAGGTCACCGTCGCCGTCTTGTAGCCGAAGGCGATGTCGGGGTGGTGGTCCTCGGTGTTCGCGATCCAGGCCACCGCGTTCACGAACGAGGTCGTGCGGTAGTAGTTCTTGAACTCGAAGGTGCCGGTGATCTGCTTGCCATCGGCCGACAGCACCCACGACGCGCCGAGCTGCTTGCGCAGGTTCTCGGCAGCGGCGCGATCCAGCGGCTTGACCCCGCCTTCGCAGGGCACGCAACGCTTGGCGGCTAGGGGCTCGTTCATCGTTTGTCATTCCCGCGCAAACGGGAATCCAGGTGAGTAGCGAAGGCGCGAATTGTAAGTCATCCCAGTGCCTGATCCAGGTCGGCCTTGAGGTCGCCCAGGTCCTCGACGCCGACCGACAGGCGGCACAACGAGTCCATGATGCCCAGGGCCCGGCGCGCATCCGCCGGCACGCTGGCGTGGGTCATGATCGCCGGGTGCTCGATCAGGCTCTCGACGCCGCCGAGGCTCTCGGCCAGCGAGAACAGCTCGGTGCGCTCGAGGAAGCGGCGTGATTCCCGGAGCCCGCCCTTGAGCACGATCGAGATCATGCCGCCGGCACCGCCCTTCATCTGCTTGCGCGCCAGCGCGTGCTGCGGGTGCGAGCGCAGGCCCGGGTAGATCGCGCTTTTCACTTTCGGGTGTTTCTCGAGCCAGCGGGCCAGCGCCAGCGCGTTCTCGCAATGCCGCTCCATGCGCAGCGCCAGCGTCTTCAGGCCGCGCAGCGCGAGGAAGGAATCGAAGGGCCCGGCGACCGCGCCGACCGCGTTCTGCAGGAAGGCCATTTTCCCGGCGAGGCGGCGCGATTCGCCCGCGACGATCACGCCGCCGACCATGTCGGAGTGGCCGTTGAGGTACTTGGTGGCGGAGTGCATGACGAGGTCGAAGCCGTACTCGAGCGGCCGCTGCAAGTAGGGGCTCGCGAAGGTGTTGTCGGCGCAGGCCATGATCTTGTGCTTGCGCGCGATGCGCGCAACGGCGGCGAGGTCCACCAGCTTGAGCATCGGGTTGGTCGGCGTCTCGACCCAGATCAGTTTGGTGCGCGGGGTGACCGCCGCCTCGATCTTCGCGGCGTCGCGCATGTCGACGTAGGTGACCTTGAGGCCCGCAGATTTCTCGCGCACGCGCGTGAACAGGCGAAAAGTGCCGCCGTAGAGGTCGTCGGACGCGATGACGTGCGCGCCCGACTCGAGCAGGTCGAGGACGGTGGCAGTGGCGGCAAGACCCGAGGCAAAGGCAAACGCGCGCGAGCCGCTCTCCAGGTCGGCGATGCAGCGCTCGTAGGCGAAGCGCGTCGGATTCTGCGTGCGCGAGTACTCGTAGCCCGTGTGCTTGCCCGGGCTCTTCTGCACGTACGTGGAGCTCTGCGAGATCGGCGGCATGATCGCGCCGGTCACCGGGTCGGGCGACTGGCCGGCGTGGATCGTGCGAGTGGCGAAACGGTGCTGGCGGTCTTTTTTCATTTCTTGAACACCACGGGATAACGGCTGACCGGCGTGGGCTGCTGCGCCGGCGGGAAGTTCATCTCGCCCACCTGCTTGACGACACTGGCCTCGAACACGGCGTCCTGCATGCTGGACTGCGCCAGGCGCACGCCCTCGACGCTGCCGTCGGGGCGCACCTGGAAATCCATGTAGACCGTTCCTGCGAGGTCCGCGTGCGCGGGCAGGCGCTGCCGGTACAGCCGGCTGAAATAGCGCTGGTGCAGCCTGAAGGTCTTCTCGACCTGCTCGGCTGCAAGGCGGTCCGGAAGGAGTGCTGCGGTGGCGACCCGTTCTGCCGGTGGCGTTGCCGGTGGCGTTGTCGGCGCGGGTTCCGCGGTCACCGGCGGCGGTGTGGCGATGGTGGCGGGCGGCGCGTCCTCGGGACGCGCTGTCGGGTTCGGTGCAGGCGCCAGAGCACGTGGCGGCGCCGGTGCCGCTCCGGGAGCCGGTGCCGGCGTCTCGCAGGCCGCCAGCAGCAGCGCGCAGGCCAGCAGGAGTCGCCGCATCAGCCGAGCTGGCGCCGCAGGTAGTTCAGCAGGTCGATGCGCGTGATCAGGCCGACCAGCTTGCCGCCGTCGGCGACGATCGCCACGTGGTCGCGCTGGAAGATCGGCAGCAGCGCCTCGATCGGCGCATCCGGCGCAATGGTCTCGACGTCCCGGGTCATCGCGGTGGCCGCGGCATCGTTGAAGCGCGCCGGGTCGGCGTGCACGTGCACCAGCAGGTCGGATTCATCGAGGATGCCGACCACGCGCTCGCCTTCCATGACCGGGATCTGCGAGACATCGAACAGCTTCATGCGCCGGTAGGCGAGCATCAGCGTGTCGTCGGCCTTCAGCGTGACCGCCGAGCCCTCGGATTGGCGGCGCACGATCAGGTCCACCAGCGTGCCGTGGCGCGGCCGCTCGAGCAGGCCCTGGTCGAACATCCAGAAGTCGTTGTACATCTTGGTCAGGTACTTGTTACCGCTGTCCGGCACGAAGGTCACGACCCGTTTCGGCGAGGTTTGTTCCCGGCAGTACTTCAGCGCCGCGGCGACCAGCGTGCCGGTCGAAGAGCCGCCGAGGATGCCTTCCTTGCGCAGGACCTCGCGCGCGGTGTGGAAGCTCTCGGCGTCGGTGATTTCGTAAGCGTGCTTCACGCGCGACAGGTCGCAGTTGTCCGGGATGAAATCTTCGCCGATGCCTTCGATCAACCAGCTACCCGGCGCCTTCTGCGGCTTGCCGGTCTTGACCACGTCCACGAGGATCGAGCCCTTCGGATCGGCCAGCACCATTTCGACCTGCGGTGCGACGCGCGCGAAGTAGCGCGACAGGCCGGTGAGCGTGCCGCCGCTGCCGACACCGACGACCACCGCATCGAGCATGTGGTCCATCTGCGCCCAGATCTCCGGCCCGGTGGTCGCCTCGTGCGCCTCGGGATTCGCGGGATTGCTGAACTGGTTGACGTAGAACGCCGGCAGCTCGCGGCTCATGCGCTCGGCGATGTCCTGGTAGTACTCGGGGTGGCCCTTGCCGACGTCGGAGCGCGTGATGACGGTCTCGGCGCCGAGCGCGCGCAGGTGCAGGATTTTTTCCTGCGCCATCTTGTCGGGCAGCACCAGGATCAGGCGGTAGCCTTTCTGCGCGGCGACCAGTGCAAGGCCCAGGCCGGTGTTGCCGGCGGTGGCCTCGATGAGCGTGCCGCCGGGCTTGATGTGGCCGTCGCGCTCGGCAGCCTCGATCATCGACAGCCCGATGCGGTCCTTGATCGAGCCGGTGGGATTCTCGTTTTCCAGCTTCACGAACAGCCGGCAGCGGCCGGTGTCCAGGTGCTTGAGCTCGACGATCGGCGTGTTGCCGATGTTCGAAAGGATGCCGGGGAGGGCCGTCATGGCGCGCAGTATCCCACGCGGTGAGCTAACCTTTGGTCCATGACCGCAAGCGCCTCAAACCTGATCTGGATCGACCTGGAAATGACGGGGCTGGTCCCGGAAACACACCGCATCATCGAGATCGCGACCATCGTCACGGACGGCAACCTCGAGATCCTGGCGGAAGGACCGGAGCTCGCGATCCACCAGCCAGACGCCGACCTCGCCGTGATGGACGAATGGAATGTGCGCCAGCACGGCGGCTCGGGCCTCACGGCACGAGTGCGCGAAAGCGCGCTGCGCGACGCCGACGCCGAACGACAGACCGTGGAGTTCCTCGCCAGGTGGGTGCCGGCCGGCAAGTCGCCGATGTGCGGCAACTCCATCTGCCAGGACCGCCGCTTCCTCGCGCGCTGGATGCCGGCGCTCGAGCGCCACTTTCACTACCGCAACCTCGATGTCAGCACGGTCAAGGAACTCTGTAGCCGCTGGGCGCCCGACATC
>JAYUGN010000167.1:0-1694 GCA_043767605.1 Gammaproteobacteria bacterium | reverse complement strand
AATCACCAAGCGCCCGGTGAAGCTGGTGTTCACGCGCGAGGAGGAATTCGTCGCCTCGCCCACGCGCCAGCCGGTGCTGCTCAAGCTGCGCTCGGGCTGCCGCAAGGACGGCACGCTGACCTTCCGCGCGGTCGAAACGGTGCACGACAACGGCGCCTACACCTCCTGGGGCGCGACCACGCCGTTCGTGATGATGCAGACCATATCGTCCCTGTACCGCGTGCCGCACTGCAAGTACCACACCAAGGCCGTCTACACGAACAACCCCTACGCCGGGTCGTTCCGCGGCTACGGCAATCTGCAGGCGACCTTCGCGGTGGAAGCCCACATGGACAAGCTCGCCGAGGCGCTCGGCATGGACGGGCTCGCCTTCCGCTTGAAAAACGCGCAGGACCCGGGCGAGGTGACCCCGCAGGGCATGCACTTCAAGAGCTGCGGCTTCAAGCAGTGCCTGACGACCGCGGCGGAGCGCAGCGGCTTCCTGCGCAAGCAGGCGGAAAACCGCAGCCGCTGGAACGATCCCGGCCCGGTGAAACGCGGCATCGGCATGGCTTCCATGCTGCACGTCGGCGGCGGCGCCAAGATCTACCCGTCCGACGGCTGCGGCACGATCCTCAAGATCGACGATTTCGCGCACCTCACGCTGATCACCGGCGCCTCCGAGATCGGCCAGGGGTCGGAAACAGTGCTCGCGCAACTGGTGTGCGAGGAGCTGGGCCTGCCGATGTCGGCGGTCACGGTGGTCAACAACGACACCGACATCACGCCCTGGGACGTGGGCGTGCACGCCTCGCGCACCACCTTCATCGCCGGCAATTCGGCGATCGGCGCGGCGCGCAAGGCCAAGACGAAAATCCTCGCTGCGGCAGCGGCAAAAGCCGGCGTACCGGCAGAAACGCTTTCACTCCAGAATGGGTTCATAGTTCAGGGCGAACGGCGGGAAAGACTGTATGAGCTCGGCAAGTTCCTGCGCGGGCTGCATTTCTCGGACCGCGCCGAACTGGTCATGACCTCGTTCTACTACGAGCCGCCGAGCCGGCACCAGGACAAGCAGTTCAAAGGCGACGTCTCGGCCGCCTACGCCTGGGCGACGCAGGTGTGCGAAATCGAGGTGGACACGCAGACCGGCATCGTGCGCCTGCTCAAGGTGACCGGCGCGCACGATGTCGGGCGCGTGCTCAATCGGCTGGGCATCGAGGGCCAGATCGAAGGCGGTATCGTCATGGGGCAGGGCTACGCGATCACCGAAGAGCTGAGGGTCGAGAACGGCGTGATCCGCAATCCGAATTTCCGCGACTACAAGCTGGTCACCGCCCCCGAGATCCCGGAAATGGACGTCAGTTTCATCGAGACCATGGACGGCGAGGGACCGCAGGGCGCGAAGGGCGTGGGCGAAGCGCCGGCCATCTGCATCGCCGCGGCGGTGGCGAATGCGATCTACAACGCGACAGGCACGCGCATCACCGCGCTGCCGTTCACGCCGGAGAACGTGTACCGCGCGCTGCACGGTGCGTGCGAGCCGCCCGTGTGGCAAAGCGCGGCGCAGCCGCGCTCCAGGGGCCACGCCGCGTGATACGGCGCACCGTGCTCAGCCTCGAGCAGGCGCTCTCCATGCCCTATGCGACGCTGAGATTCGTGCAGCTTGGCTGGCGCGTGATCCGCATCGAGGCCCTGGGCTCGGGCAGGGGCCTGCC
>JAYUGN010000166.1:0-1703 GCA_043767605.1 Gammaproteobacteria bacterium | reverse complement strand
CGTCGATCTCGTCGATGAACACGATGCACGGCGCATGCTTCTTGGCCTGCTCGAACATGTCGCGCACGCGCGAGGCGCCGACGCCGACGAACATCTCGACGAAGTCGGAGCCGGAAATCGTGAAGAAGGGCACGCCGGCCTCGCCGGCGATGGCGCGCGCCAGCAGCGTCTTGCCGGTGCCAGGCAAACCGACCATCAGCACGCCGCGCGGAATCTTGCCGCCGAGCTTCTGGAACTTGGCCGGGTCCTTCAGGAAGTCCACCAGTTCGGCCACTTCCTGCTTGGCCTCTTCCACGCCGGCGACGTCGTTGAAGGTGACCTTGACCTGGTCGGCGGCGAGCATGCGCGCGCGCGACTTGCCGAAGCTCATGGCGCCGCGGCCGCCCGCGCCGCCCTGCATCTGGCGCATGAAGTAGACCCATACCGCGATCAGCAGCAGGATCGGGAACGAGCTGATCAGGAGCTGCATGATCAGCGGCTGCTCCTTGGGCGCCTCGCCGACGATGTGGACCTTGTGCTCGATCAGCGTGCCGATCATCGAGCGGTTGTCGGTCTCGGGGCTGTAGGAGGTGAAGCGCGTCCCGTTCTTGAGAGTGCCGCGGACGTTCTGGCTCTCGATGTAGACGGTGTCGACGTTGTCCTCTTTGACCTGCTCGAGGAAGTCGGAATAGTTGATCGCCGACAGCGCGCCGGACGAACGCGACGAAAAGCTCTGGAAGACGCTGGTGAGCACCACCAGGATCACCACCCAGAGCAGCAGGTTCTTCACCAGATCGTTCAAGCTGTTTCCTCGACGCATCAACGTTCCGTTACGACCTCATTAGACCACCCCCGCGGACCCCGCGCCACCGCGTAAACCTCGCGTGAACGCGGCCGCGAAGCCTTGGGCTTGCGCACCGACACCGACTCGAAATCCTTGCGCAGGTTCCGCACCATTTCGTCGAAACCTTCGCCCTGGAACAGCTTCAGCACGAGCGCCCCGCCCTTGCGCAGGCGCGCCTTCGCGAATTCCAGCGCCAGCTCGGCCAGCAACATGGAACCGGCCTGGTCGGCCGTGTCCACTCCACTGATATTGGGGGACATATCCGACAAAACAAGGTCTACCTTCGCCTGCCCCACCGCCGCTTCCAGTTCCTTCAGCACGGACTCTTCCCGGAAGTCGCCGGTGATGATCGTCACGCCGGGCAGGGGGTCCATCGGCAATACGTCCAGGGCCACCACCCGGACGCGTTCGCCATGGCGTTTCTGGATGTACTGGGTCCAGGCGCCCGGCGCCGCGCCGAGGTCTACTACCGTGATGCCGGGCTTGAGCAGACGGTCGCGCTGGTCGAGCTCCTCCAGCTTGTACACCGCGCGGGAGCGAAAGCCTTCGCGGCGGGCTTTCTGGACGTAGGTGTCCCGGCGATGCTCGTGCAGCCAGCGCTTGCTGCTCGCGCTGCGCTTCTTGGTCAAAGGTACTCGACGCCCAGGATCTCGAGCTCGCGCGTGCCGCCGGGCGCAGCCACTTCCACCACATCGCCTTCCTTCTTGCCGATCAGGGCCCTCGCGATCGGCGAGTTCACCGAGACCAGGCCGCCTTTGGCGTCGGCCTCGAAGTCGCCGACGATCTGCCAGCGCTGCTCCTTGCCGGCCTCGTCGGCCACTTTCACCGTCGCCCCGAACACCACCTTGCCGCCCGCGTTGAGCTTGGTCACGTCCACTTC